>JBATAQ010000357.1:0-6812 GCA_049661925.1 Dokdonella sp. | reverse complement strand
CAAGTTACCTGCGCATACTGTCAAAGATCAGTTCCTTCGCCAGCAACACCCCCGCTCAACCACCGCACGGACACCGCCAGCCGCCCGAACCTTTCGTTCAAGCGAGCCGCGCATTCTACATCACATTCCACCAGCGTCAACAGTTTTGAGGGAAGTTTTACGATCCAAACGCGGGCCGCTGTGACGGTAAGCGGATTGCCGCGATTGCGACGACGTCAGCCTGACTTCAACAGCACCCTCGCGAAGCTGCGCTTGCCGACCTGCAACACGCCCTCAAAGCCCGGTGCGAACACCCGCGCCGCATCCTCCACCACGTCGGCATCAATGCGGACCGCGCGCTCCTTGAGCTTGCGATTGGCTTCGGAGTTGCTGCTGGCAAGGCCCGCTGCGACCAGCAATGCCGGCAGTCGCAGGCCTTCGTTCGGGACGACGATCTCGGTTAGCGGCAACAGGCTGGTGTCGCCTTCGCCACGCACTACCGCGTGCCATCCGGCGACCGCCAGCTCGGCCGCCGCCGCGTCATGGAAGCGCGCCGCCAGCTCGCGCGCGAGCCGCAACTTGGCATCACGAGGGTTCAACGCGCCGGATTCGATGTCGGCCTTCATCGACGCGATGTCCGCCATGCTGGTATCGAAGCTAAGCAACTCGAACCAACGCCACATCAGCTGATCGCCGATCTTCATGGTCTTGGTGACGATGTCGATGGCTGGCTCATTGATGCCAATATAGTTGCCCAGCGACTTGCCCATCTTGGCGACACCATCGGTGCCTTCGAGCAGCGGAACTGTAATGACAACTTGCGGCGGCTGGCCGTGTTGCTCCTGCATGCCACGTCCCATCAGCAGGTTGAACTTCTGGTCGGTGCCGCCGAGCTCAACGTCGGATTGCATCGCGACAGAATCGTAGCCTTGCACCAGTGGATAAAGGAATTCATGGATCGCGATCGGCAGCTGCCCGGCATAGCGCTTGGCGAAGTCATCGCGCTCGAGCATGCGCGCGACCGTGTGTTGCGCGGCGAGCCGGATCATGTCGGCCGCGCTCATGGCACCGAACCATTCCGAATTGAAGCGAACCGTGGTGCGATCGCGGTCGAGCACCTTGAAGACCTGGTCGGAATAGGTCTGTGCGTTGGCCAGCACGTCCTCGCGGGTCAACGGCTTGCGAGTGACGTTCTTGCCGGTCGGGTCGCCGATCATTCCGGTGAAGTCACCTATAAGGAAGGTGACTTCGTGGCCGAGGTCCTGGAACTGGCGCATCTTGTTGAGCAGCACGGTGTGGCCGATGTGCAGGTCGGGCGCAGTCGGATCGAAGCCGGCCTTGATCCGCAACGGTCGGCCCAGCTTGAGCCGGGCGACGAGGTCTTCGTGCTTGATGATTTCTTCGGCACCGCGACCAATCAGGTCGAGGGCGGATTGGATGTCCGTCATGGCTGGCGCGCGTTCTGGCTGGAAGATCGAATCGGGTGCGCAGCATAGCCGCAAAGGTGGATCGGCGTTAACTATTCGTTAGTCAAGAATGTGTCGCAAGTCTTTGTCCCGATTGGGATTGACGCCGTTCGTACAGGGTGGTTATGGTACGTCGTCGCCCCCGGGGCTACGGCGTGGTTTGCAGGTGCAGAACGATCCAATCGTGAGTGCCGAATGGTCATGTGGACTCGGGTCAAACGCGCCAGCGTCACCGTCAGCAATCCCAACGGCCAGCCGTATGCCCATGAAAAAACTCGTCGCGCACCCTGTCATTCGCACCCATGGACATTGGGTACTTGGCGGGATTGTCGCCGTCGCAACCTTGGCCGCCGGATTCATGGTGCCCAACTGGGCGAACGCTACGCGACATGATCCGCAATCGCTGACCAAGCTCGAAATCGACGTGCCGGAACTGGCGCCGCAGCAGGCCGATCCGGCGATTGCCGCCCTTGTCGCCGGCGTGGACGCTGACTGGCGCATCATTTCGGTGAAGCCCGGTCAATCACTTTCCGACGTGTTCCAGGAGCAAGGCTTCGCGGCCAGTGACCTGCAACGCGCACTGGATTCCCAGGACGACGCGTCCGCGCTGCGCCGCCTGCGCCCTGGCAATGAATTCGCTTTCGACGTGGATAGCAACGGCGCGCTGCGCGCGATGCGCTTCGATCGCGGTGACGCAGCGCGCGTCGTTCTGCGTTTCGATGCCAGTGATGTCAGCGAGGAGGTCGAGGATCGCGCCGTCGAGCGTCGCGTCGAAGTTGCCCACGGCATTGTCAACAGCTCGCTGTTCGAGGCTGGCGACCAGGCCGGCATGAGCGACGCGATGACGCTGAAGCTCGCCAACGCATTCGGCTATGACATCGACTTCGCGCAAGACCTGCGCCGTGGCGACAGCTTCAGTGCGATCTACGACACCGTCTATCGCGACGGCGAGCTACTGCGCAGTGGCGACATTCTGGCGGCCACCTTCATCAATCAGGGCAAGCGCTACACCGCCGTGCGTTACACCAACACCGCCGGTGAGACGCTTTATTACACCGAAGACGGCCGTCCGCTGCGCAAGAGCTTCCTGCGAACGCCGGTCGAGTTCACCCGCATCTCGTCGGTCTTCAGTTCCGGTCGCATGCATCCGGTTCTGGGCCGCATGCGCGCCCATCGTGGTGTTGATTACGCTGCCCCTTCGGGCACGCCAATCCGCGCTGCCGGTGCCGGCAAGATCGCATTCCGTGGCAGCCAGCGCGGCTATGGCAACGTCGTCATCATCCAGCACGAAGGCAAGTACACAACGCTGTACGGCCACATGTCGCGCTTCGCCAACCTCAGGGTTGGGCAGAATATTTCACAAGGCCAGACCATCGGTTACGTCGGCATGACCGGCCTTGCTACTGGGCCGCATCTGCATTACGAATTCCGCCTTGGTGGCGTACATCGCGACCCGCTGAAGGTGACCCTGCCGCCACCAGAACCGTTGCCCGCAGGGCAACTGGCACAGTTCCGCAAGTTGACCTCACCAATGCTGGCGAAGCTCAACTTCGTCGATGCCGCGCGACTGGCTTCGGCCGATACCAAGCGCGGCACCGCTCGCAGCCCGCGTGGCGGCTGAAGAGCGCTTTCTCGGGCTAATCTCGGGTACCAGCGCTGACGGCGTCGATGTCGCGCTGGTTGATTTCGATCCAGAGCCGCGCATCGCTGCGGCAGCGACCTACCCCTATCCCGATTCCTTGCTTGACCGAATCCTCGGTCTCGCTCGCAATGCGCCCAGTGTTCCGCTCGACGAACTGGGCACGCTCGATGTCGCCATCGCACGCCATTTCGCAGAGAGTGCGAATGCCTTGCTTGCTGAAGCTGGCGTCGATGCCGCTTCGATAACGGCACTTGGCTCGCATGGGCAGACCGTGCGCCACAAACCGCTCGGCGCGTTTCCCTTCACGATGCAATTGGGCGATCCGTCGGTGATCGCGGAATTGACCGGCATCACCACGATTGCCGACTTCCGTCGCGCCGATGTGGCTGCGGGTGGCCAGGGCGCACCGTTGGCACCCTCGTTCCACAAGGCTGCGATGGCGAATGGCAATCGACGTGCGCTACTCAACCTGGGTGGCATCGCGAATGTCACCGTGTTCGACGGCGACGGCGACGTACTCGGTTTCGACACCGGCCCAGCCAATTGCCTGATGGACGCATGGGCCATGCGGCACCTCGGCCAGGCGCGCGATGACGGCGGCGCATGGGCGTTGCAGGGCTGCGTGAATCAGGGTTTTCTGTCGCGCTTGCTGGACGATGCTTACTTCGCCTTGCCCGCGCCGAAAAGCACCGGGCGCGAGCAGTTCAACCTCGACTGGCTGGAGCCTCGCCTGATCGATGGCGTCAGCGCCGTCGATGTGCAGGCGACCTTGCTGGCCTTGAGCATGCAGACCATTGCGTCGGCGATCCGCGACAACGGTCCCGCCGTGGATGAAGTGCTCGGCTGCGGCGGCGGCGTCCACAACGGCGCGCTGATGTCGGCGTTGGCCGATGCGCTCGCGCCGATCAGAGTTGGCAGTACGGCCGACATCGGTATCGATCCTGACTTCGTCGAAGCGGCTGCGTTTGCCTGGCTCGCCCGCGAGCGACTGCACGGTCGCCCGGGCAATCTGCCCAGCGTCACCGGCGCACGTGGGCCGCGTTTGCTCGGCGCGATTTTTGCCGCGCCAATGTCGTAGTAGAAAACCGCGGCAAGACCAGATCGCCGCCATGTTTGCTGCACGCTGATCGCATAGCATTGCCGCCCATGATCGAAACCTCCGAAGCGCCGCAAGGTCCGCTGTCCTGGCTCAAGCCGTACCTCGACCCCGCCGCGATCGGTGCCTTGCTGCTTGGCATGTCGTCGGGTTTTCCGTACGCGATGATCGGTGCGACCCTGACGACGCGGCTTGCACAAGGCGGTATCGACAAGAAAAGCGTCACCGCCTTCGCGCTCGCGTTTCTCGCTTACAACCTCAAATTCCTGTGGGCACCGGCGGTTGATCGGTTCCGCTTGCCTTTGCTCGGTCGCTTCGGGCATCGCCGCTCATGGTTGTTCCTGACCGCCGCTGGCGTCGCCGCAGCAGTCGCGTATCTCGCACTGGTCGATCCGGCGAGCAGCCTGCGCGATGTCGCCATTGCGGCCGTGCTGGTCGGCGTTGCCGGCGCAACCTTCGACATCGTCATCGATGCCTATCGCATCGAGTTGCTCAAGCCATCGCAACTCGGCGTTGGTTCGGGCATGTCGCAGTACGGCTGGCGCATCGGCTCGGTTTGCGCCGGCGCACTGGCGTTGATCGTCGCCGGCCAAGCGGGATGGCAGACGGCGTATCTGGTGTGTACCGCGTTCGTGTTGCCGGCTGTCTTCGCCGGAATCTGGCTGGGTGAGCCCGCGCGCCATCGCGCACCGTTGCCGGCGCGTGGAGTCAATGCGATGTTCGCCGCTGCGGCCGAACCTCTGGTCGAATTCTTTCGCCGTCGTGGCGCTTGGCTGGTGCTGCTTTTCATTCTGCTGCACAAGATCGGCGACACGCTGGGACAGCTCACTTTGCGTTTGTTGTTGAACGATCTTTCTTTCAGCAACGCCGAAATCGCCACCTACGATGTGGGCTTTGGTTTCGTCGCCTACCTGGTCGGCATTTTCGTCGGCGGCATCATGTACGCACGGATGGGACTGAAGCGCGCCGTGCTGTGGAGCCTGATCCTTATGGGTGTGTCCAACCTCAGCTTTGCCGTGTTGGCGGCTTACGGCCACAACAATGCGTTGCTCGCCGGCACCATCTGCTTCGAGAATTTCGCCAGCGGCATTGGTGGCGTCGCCGTTGTCGCGTACCTGTCGGCGCTGTGCAACCTGTCATTCACTGCGTCGCAATTTGCACTGCTGTCGGCGGCCGCATCGGTGGTCGGTCGCTTCATCACCGGCACCACGGCAGGCTCTCTCATCATCAACATGGGCTACGTCAATTTCTACCTGTTGACGACGATCCTCGCGCTGCCGGGAATCCTGCTTTTCGCGTGGATGATTCGCGCTGGCCTGGTCGACAGTGCGATCAGCGAACCCGATGTTCGTGCCGCGACTGACGGCACCAATCAGATCTCGTAGTCGACCGCAAAAGGCGCATGGTCGGAAAAGCGCGGATCGGCGGTGATCTCGCAAGCGCGCAACTTGTCGCGCAGTGACGGCGTCACGATCTGGTAGTCGATGCGCCATCCGACGTTGTTGGCGCGGGCCTGGCCGCGATTGGACCACCAACTGTATTCGACCGCCTCGGGTTTGATCGCACGAAAACTGTCGACCCAGCCGCGCTTGAGCAGCAAGTCGTCGAGCCATGCGCGCTCCTCGGGCAGGCAACCGGAATTCTTCTGGTTCGAGGACCAGTTCTTGATGTCGTTCTTCGTGTGCACGATGTTCCAGTCGCCGCAGAGCACGTAGTCGCGACCGCTCTTGCGCCACTTGTCGAAGATCGGCATCAGTTTGGCCATGGCCTCGAACTTGAACTGCTGGCGCAGATCGCCCGATGAGCCGGACGGAATGTAGAACGACACCACGCTGAGATTGCCGAAACGCGCCTCGATGTAGCGGCCTTCGTCGTCGAATGTCTTCCAGCCAAGTGTGGTTTTCACTTCGTCGGGCGCAATCCGCGAATAGATGGCGACGCCGCTGTAACCCTTCTTCGTGCTCGCATCCTTGAACCAGCGCTGGTAGCCGGCGGGCTGGAACACGTCGGCACCGAGCTGGTCTTCCTGCGCCTTCGTTTCCTGCACGCAAAGTACGTCCGCATCCTGCGCGGCGAACCATTCGAAGAAGCCCTTGTTCGCGGCCGAGCGAATGCCGTTGGCGTTGAAGCTGATGATGCGCATGCAGGTTTCCCATCCGAAATTTCGAGGCTCGATGATACCGACTGTCGATTGCGCAGCCAGCACGCGAGCGAAGTTGGCGGCATCATTCCGCTAAGCTGACCACCGGACTTTCAGGAGTGTCGCCGTGTCGCTTTACCCGTTGCCACCCGCTGGGCTGATCTCGATTCGCAATGCTGATGTGTATGCGCCGCAGTCGCTGGGCATTCGTCACCTGCTGCTCGGCGGCGGGAAGGTTCTCGCGATCAGCGAATCGGAAATCGACCTTCCATCAACGCTCGATCTCGTCGACATCGACCTCGAAGGTCGTCGTCTGATTCCCGGCCTGATCGATGGCCATGTTCACGTCACCGGTGGCGGTGGCGAAGCAGGATTTGCCACCCGAGTCCCATCGTTGCCGCTGTCGGCCTACACGCGCACCGGCGTCACCAGCGTGATCGGCCTGCTTGGCACCGACGACGTGGCGCGCGGCACACGCGACCTGGTCGC
>JBATAQ010000356.1:0-20911 GCA_049661925.1 Dokdonella sp. | reverse complement strand
GACTGGAAGCGGCGCTGGTATTCCTCGGTCATCTCGCGAGCTTCCTCGGAGTTGGTGATGACGCGCGGGGTTATCAGAATGATCAACTCGGTGCGGCTGGTTTGCTTGGTAGTCGCTCCGAACAACTTGCCCAGTACCGGAATCTTGCCGAGCAACGGAACGCTGGAATCGGAGTAGGTGTTGTTCTCCTGGATCAATCCTCCCAGAAGCAAGGTTTCTCCGCTCTGCACGGCAATCTGGGTCTGCAACTGACGCTGGTTGATTGGCGGGTTCTGACTGCCTTGCGCCGGCGTTCCGGGATTGCTGACTTCCTGCTGGATATCGAGATAGACCAGCCCACCGGGATTGACGCGCGGCGTCACCGACAGGATGACACCGGTGTTGAGGTACTGGACCGAACCCGAGGTGCCGAAAGAGTTGATGCCCCCTCCCGTGCCACCGCCGCCACCCGGGTTGATTACGGGAAACCCGGAGTTGAAGGTCTGCACCACCGGAATCTGGGTGCCGACGTTGATCTGTGCTTCCTGGTTGTTCGCGACCACCAATGATGGCGCCGCCAGCGCCTTGGCGTTGCCGGACGTCTCCAGCGCGCTTAGAGCCACTTCGAACTTGCTGTTGATGTAGGACGAGAAGATGGTGCCGGCAGTGCCCGGACCGGCTGCGCCCAGCAAACCTTGCTGACGATCATACGGTCGTATATAGGGGGCACCGTTCTGGTAATTACCTGGACCACTTCCCTGCAAGCCCTGGAACCACCACTGCACACCATACCTGAGCTCGCCTGTCAGGCTGACTTCAAGAATTCGTGCCTCGATCTGTACCTGCAACGGCGAGATATCGAGCTTGCGAATTGCCGACTGGATGGCATTCCACTCGGCTGGAGATGCCATCACCATCAACTGGTTGTTTTCCTCGATCGCCGAGATACGAATCGTTGACTCGCCAGCGCCACCGGAATTTGCGCCGGCAGCCGCAGTCGGCGACGCCGGCGTGCTCGACGGTTGATTGCGCTCACTTACCGCACCCCGCGAACCGGACAGCGCACCGCCAGCACCACCAAGCCCACCAATGGTTACCGCGCGCTGGCCCGGACCGACGCTGCCCGACGTTCTGCTGCGGCTTCCCGAACTTGGACTGGCACCGAGGAAAATCTCGTTGAGGTAACCGGCAAGATCAGGCGACTTGATGTTCTTGACGTTGTAGACATACAACTGATTCGAGTTTTCGGTGGCCCCGGTATCAAGCCGGTTCAACCAGTCCTCGGCCTGCACCAGGTAATCGGGATTGGGCGTGATGACGATCAGCGAGTTGCCCTGCTCCAGCGGAATGAATCGGAACATGCCGGCCAGCGGCGACTCGCCTTCCGGACCGAACAGCTCGGTCAACTGCGGCAGCAAGGTTGCAACTTCCTGATGTTGCAGCGCGAACACGCCGATCGACATTCCTTTGAGCCAGTCGACGTCGAAGGTCTCGATGGTGCGACGATAGTTGTCGAGCTCGGACGGCGTGCCGGCCAGCACGATCATGCTGCGCGAAGTGTCGGCATTGATCACGGCCTCGGGCTTTGCATAGGGCTTGAGCAGGTTGGCCATCTGCGTCGGCGACACGTAGCGCAAGGGAAACACGCGAACTTCATAGCCGCGGCCATCCGCGCCGCTTCCAAAGCGCGGCGTCAGCTTGCCCGGCAACGCATCCTTCAATTGCAGCACGGTGTAGCGACCGTTTTCGTAGACCAGGGTGTTGCCGGTCCAGGACAGCAAAGTCTCCAGCACGGACATGGCCTGGTCGGCACGGATTGGGCGGGAAGTGGAAAACGTCACGTTGCCGCCGACGTTCGGCGCGATGATGTAGTTCTCCTGCAACATCTCGCCGAGGATCGCCTTCACCACCGCCTGGATCGGCTGATTCTCGAAATTGAAGGACACATCGCCACTGCCGCCACCGCCAGGTCGCGGTGCACTGGCCGCGCGTTCGTTGATGAACTTGCCGGTGCCGGTCTTGATTTCGGGCTTGGGCTTCTCGACGGCGACGTCATCGCCCGACGCATTCATTCGAATGGCGTCGTCGTCTGGCGGTGGCAGCGGCGCCGTCGGCAGCGCAGCATTGTTGGCGGTCAGCGGACCACCTGCCGTCGTCGGTGCGTTGCTGCGTCGGTGGAAAGGGTCGTCGGTGGCGCAACCGGCGACCAGCACCAGGCACGAAACCACCAACAGCGTGATCAATTGGGACAGCAGTCGACTCACTTGGTCATTCCTTCTTGTCTGTGGCCGTCGCTGCAGAATCGTCGGCAGCGTTAGGTTGTTGACGCAGTTTTTCGGCTTCTTCGCGCATCTGGCGGCGGCGTTCCTCGATCCGCTTGACCAGATCCTCATTGGCATTGGTCGCGCCCTGCTCGGCCAGCGGCACTGCGCCCGGCTGAGTCTGCGGTGGTTGGCCGGGCTTTGTGGTCGGGCGCGGTGGAGCGGGTTGCTGGATAGCGGGAGCAGCGGCGACGGCAGGCAGGGGAACCGCAGATGTTTCCAGCTCCACTTCGCTGCGCTCGTTCGCGGGATTCACGAAAACGGCGCTGCGGGCTTTGACTTCAACCAACGTCCACTGCGACTGCTCGCCTTCGAGGGGCATTCCGACCTTCAGCGCCAGCGGTTGGTTCCGCGACTTGTCCTGGATCATCGCCAAGCGGACCTTGGAGGTGACGATTACTCCGGTCAGCGTGATGTTCAACGGCACTGGCGGAGCAGCCGGTTCGGCGTCGGCGAGCGCATCGAGTGGCGTTGGCTGACGGTCGTCGTTGAACAACGGACGCGCGGCGACGGCCGAGTAGGTGGATTCGGCGGGCAGACTGAATGGTGTGCGGTCGATGGTACCGACATCGAGCGGCGCGACGCCGGCATCGTCGGCTATCCACCCATAGCCGCGGCCGAAGCCGGCCAACTGGACCAATAGGGTGATCGCCAGCACGGCGCAGCCGGCTGCCAGCCCGATCATCAACCATCGTGCGGCGCGCAGGCTCATTTCGGTGCCTTCCCGGACTGACGGACGTAGCCGGTCAGATTGAAACGGATATCCAGCGGTGGTGGCGCAACCTTCTTGCCACCGGGCGGCACATAGACCTGCTGGCGATAAACCATCACCTGGTCGACGAACAAGTAAGGCTTGCCATTTTCCAGTTCATAGTCGATGGACAACAGCGGTTCCATGTCGCAACGCATGCGGATCTGGATGGTTACGCGCTTGTAGAGTTCTTCCTCGCCACCGCTGTATGGCTGGGTGCTGACCACCTGGCAGCGATTGGCGTCCGGTGCGTGGGTGGTCACCGCCTGCTTGACGCGCTGGATGAGATTTGCTGACGCGGCATTGACGTCAGCTTCCGGCAGGAATGCCTGGTTGTCCTTCTCGTACTCAGCCACTTCAGTCGAGCGTCGATCAAGCTCGGACTGCTCGCCGACGATGCGCCGATAGCGCAACTGCTGGTCGCGCAAGTCGGACATCTGGCTGTAGTACTGGATGTGCGGCGACACGAACCACCAATGCACGCCGACAAGGTAGACCAGCAGCAGCACGATCACCAGCATGATGATGGCGAGCAGGCGACCGTCCTTGGGCTTGAATTCAAGCGCCACTGGCAGCGTCTTCCTTGGTATCGGAGGCTTCCGGCATGGCGGGCGCATCCTTGCTTGATGCCGCTTCGGCGGTCGCGACCGTTTTCAGGTCGGCGGTGATCTGGAAGCGCTCCTTGCCCGAGCGCGCATCGGGCTGGATCGGGCCCTGGAAGGTCGGGTTACCAAGATAAGGCGAGTCGCTCAGCAGGCCAATCAGCTTGGCCGCTTCGCTGCTCTGGCCCTGCAACTGGACCTGATTGTTCTCGATGTTGAGCCGTTCGATGAATGTGTTGTCGGGAATGCGCCGGGTGAGGTCGTCGATCAGCGCAACCGTGGGCGCGGTAATGCGCTTCTTCTCGGCAAGGAAGTTCGCGCCGGCAATCGAATCGACCAACACTTGCTTCTCGCTGCGCACCTTGCGCGCGGTGGTGTCCATGCGATCCACGTCGGCGCGCATCAACTCCACCGCCTGCGAACGGTTAGCCAGCGACATCGCCATATTCGACCCAAGCAGGATGATCGCCAAAAGCCCGAGTCCCGCAATGATCGGTGCGCGCAGGCTGCGGCGTCGCGAACGTCGTTCGGCGGGCAAAAGGTTGACGTGCCGGCGTTGGTGACCCTGATCGCGTTGCCAGGTATCGATTCCGTCCATCGGCAAGGCACCGCCGGCAACGACGGCGATCTCTTCATCAAGTTGGCTGCGCGGCATCAGCACCACTTCGACCTGCATGTTCCTGCCGCTTGAATCGCGCGAGACGACGCGACTATCGAAATACACCTGGTCGGCCTTGAACGGCGTCTGCCGGTCCATTTCGAACGACAACACCTGGCGCAGGTTGGCTTCGGCCGCTGCCGGCAGGGCGACGTTGCGGCGCAAGACACGATCATTGTCGATGCACAACACAGTCCGAACCGACGGGTTTTCGATGCGAGCGCGCAGGCGGGCGAATTCGGCGGCCTGGTCCTCGGCGGGGATGTCCAGCGAGATGCGCCCAAACTCGGTCGGCGCATCGTTGCCGCGCTCGCGCCAGACAATCAGTTCACGACCAGCACGTTCCAGCAACAGAGTATCGCTGCGCTCGGACAGCAGGCTGCGCCAGCGCAGCGGCAGGCAGCGCAGCAATTCATTACCCCACCAGCTGAAAAAAGCGGGGATCGGCGTCTTGGCAAAGCTGGTCCGCAGACGGATCAGCTGTCTGTCCAGAAGTTCGGTCGACACGTCAAGGATGCTCTGAGCGAATGGGCGCAGTTGTCATGGTTTCCAAAAGGTTTCCCGGTTGGTGTGCGTGGCGCGGTGCAGGCTGGCCGCCTGGACAAGCTGCGCGCGCCGGACGGGGAGCCTTTCGGACACCACCCCTGCTGGTAAATTCAATCGGTTCGGGCCGCACCACCTGCGCGCAGCTCCGCGTTGCGACGGCTCGACAGACGGCCAGTCTGCCATCGCCGCCGCGCCTTGAGCTGCGCGCAGGTGGTGCGGTGACAACTGTGCCCATTCGCTCAGAGCATCCTCAAGAATCTTCCCCGTCACGCCAACGCAGGATCGCGTATGGACGCCCGTCCACGCCGGTCCCGCCCAGCCGCAGGGTGGCGTCGAGCAGCGTACTCGACCCGTTCGACAGCGTGGCGCGGGACTTCACACTATACGTGACGCCACTTCCATCTGCCACGACGGGCGTGCCATCTGGCATGATCAATCCGTCGTAGGGAGCGCCGGGCAATATCTGCTGCCGACGAAGGATCAGTTGATTGGCAAATTCGATCGTCATGCCGTTCATCGCGAGCAGCGCCTGCAAGGGCGCGTAAGCCGGACTGGGCATGGCCCGGCCGGAATAAATCGTCACTGCCGGCTCGATGCGAGCGAACGTCGCGTAATCCATGCCCAGCACCTGTTGTAGCTCGGCGACAGTCTCGAATGGCGCGTTGCGCGGGCCATATGGAAGATCGGCCGAGCGATAGTCATCTTTCTCGCCGCCCTGCAGCGAAGGAATGTCGTCCGGATCGCGCCAGTCGATGATCGCGTCGGCGAGACGGTCGGCCTCGTCGTCCGGCTTGCCGGCCGTCGCGATCAGCAAACGACGCAGCAGTTCGCGATCAGCGGTGTTCAGATCGACCTTGCCGGCATCGTCGAAGATGCTGACTTCAATTTCCGCGTCGCCAAACGAGAATTTGTATGGCCTGCCGTCGCCAATCCAGCGTTGCAGCGGATCGTTCTTGCGCATTTCGTACACGGCAAGGTTCATGCCCGCCTCGGCGGCGTAGCGCGCCTGGGTGGAGTCGAACAGATGACGCGACTGCATGCGCTCGGTTCGTGCGATCACCGCGAAGCTGCCGAGCAGCACGGTCAACATGATGACGACCCACAACACCAGGATGAAGGCGATGCCGCGCTGGCCGTGTCCGCTGCTGAAACGAATGCGACCGCTGACATGCGTGCGGCCATTCATCGGTCATTCTCCATGCGGTTCTTGCGATCCAGCTGTTGGGCGTCGAGCTGGCCGTCGACACCTTCCACGCCGTTGCGACCGGCGAACGGCCGGCGCATCGAACCGGCATCGAGCACCATCGCCACTTCCATCGGCGGGAAGTCGATCCGTGCCACGTCCTCCATTTCCAGCACCACTCGCACCATCACCGGGGTAAGACTCTTGTCCTTCCAGCGATCGGTCCAGCGATCAAGTTTGCCTTGCTCGTCGAATCCGCGATATTCGAAATGGCCGCGACGAATCTGGTTGAGCAGCACGATAGGCTCACTGCGATCATTCTTGCCGCGGCTGCGACTGCGAATACCGCCACCCAGCGATTGTGGGTCGTAGCCGTTGAGCATCATGTTGGTGAAACTCAGCGCCAGCCCACGGCCATCGCGATCCAGTTCGAGGGTTTGCACGTAGGGGCCACCCTTGGACAGATAACCGGGCATCGGCGCGACGAACTTCATCGATTTCTCGTCGCCTTCGAAGACAAAGTTGATGCCGGTTGAATCGTCGCGATCGAAACCCAGCGGCATGATCCGGCTCAATTGTTGGCGCAGGAATTCCTGGGCAACACGCATACGATTGATGCGATCCACCGCCGCTTCACCTGATTGGGTTGCCTTGGTCGCCGTGCGCACCACACCGAACGTGCCGGCCAACAACATCGCCAGCAGCAGGATGGCGAGCATCACCTCAAGCAACGTGAAGCCGCGCGCTTTCATTGCAGGCAGTCGCATCGTCAATTGCCTTTGCCCGCGATCGGCGGACGCGGCGGCAGGCGTGCGCCACCTTGTCCGAATGATTCGGGATCGGGATTGACCGCGCGCAAGGTCGAAAATGTGGTCGTGTTCTCGCGACCGCGGCTGCCCCAGTGCATGGTGAGATCGACTTGGTAGATCTCGACCGGCGAAACCTCAAGTCCGCCGCCAAGGCCCAGCTGCTGCGCCGCCGCGACTTGCTGATTCGGCCCCAGACCAGCAATCGCGCCACCAATCACTGGCGGCGGTTCGATGCCACTGGGATCGACCTGGGTAATGTCCATTTCCCAGTTGTAGCCTTCGCGAAATTCGCCGCTGCTGTGGCCGGCCTTGATGCGCTCGCCGACGCCAACGACATCGAGCTTGGACTGCGCGAACAGCGCCGCCATCGTGTAACCCTCGGAACTGCGCGTCGTCTGCACCGATGTCGTCAGAATCTGCAACTGCACACCGACGGCAATCGAAAAAACCAGGAACGCTGCGATCATTTCGATCAGGCTGAAGCCGGCTGCGTGTTTCGGGCTGGAGTAGTTGCGAGTCATGAGCGTGAATAGACCACGTGGCTACGGCTTGGTTCGACGCCTGCCTATTTGGCAGGCTCTTCCAGCGCGATGTCGCCGGTCAGCCAGGCGACGTTGACGCGCCATTCGCGCTCACCGGCGTACACCCGGATATTGCCGCCAGTGGAACTGCCATCGGGGAAAAACCGAATGCCACCGCTGGTATCGCTGACCTGTTCCCCGGCGGCGGTTTCAATGGCCAGGCGCATCTTCTTCGGCAATTCCTTCACTGGCTTGCCGGGTGCCTGATAGGTGTTGTTCTGTGTATCGACCAGCAGCACCTGCTGTTTGCCCTTCACGATGGCCTGCCCGCGCGTGTAACGCAGCGCCGCGACCACTTCGCGACTGGCCGAGCGAATCTTGGCGCCGTCGATGCTTTTCGAGAACGACATCGAGACCAGGGTCATCACGATGCCGATCAGGATGATCACCGCGATCATCTCGATCAGCGAGAAACCACCCTGCCCCGCGCGTGCGAATGAGCGCTGACTTGGATGCACGGTTAGTGCCCGTGACGACGCACGGACAGATGCAAAGCGCCTGCCGACCGGGCCGTCTCGACTACTGCCAGTTGCCGTAATCGGCATTGAAGTCGGTGCCGCCGGCCTGGCCGTCGCGACCGAGGAATACCAGATCGAACTCGCCATGCTCGCCGGGCGACTTGTACTGGAACTCGTGACCAAAGGTGTCTTTGAGGTCAGACTCTTTGGCATATGGTCCATTCCAGTTCGTGGCATTGCCGGGGCGCGAGACTAACTCCTCCAGACGCTGCGGCGGCGTGCCATTGTCGAGCGAATACGCTTCGATCTTGCCGGACAGCGAACCCACCTTGGCCTTTCCGGCGTTGTACTTGCCGCTGTTGACGTTCTTGCCGACGTTCTGGACGACGATGCCGGCGACGATGCCGATAAGCACGATCACGGCCAGCATTTCAATAAGGCTGAAGCCTTGTTGCAGAGCGTGGCGGTGACGCATTTGGCGGGATAGCTTGGCGGAATGAATGATTTTCATGGCAGTCCTCGATGAGTACGCGCAAGCGCGGGAAAAGGTTGGCAATCCGTGCCACGTTAACAGGTAGGCAAAAGCGTTCTAACGAATCGAACTGGCCAGATCCATGATCGGCAGCACGATAGCCAGCATGATGACGGCGACGATGGCGGTCATGATCACCGTGGTCAAGGGCACCAATGCAGCGAGCAATCGATCCAGCGTGTTCTTGACCTCGACATCAAACGTGTCGGCGACCTTCATCAGCATGGATTCCAGCTCCCCGGATTCCTCGCCAACGCTGATCATCTGCACGGCCAGTTTCGGCAATTGCTTGGATTGCGCCAGCGAATAACCAAGGCCACCACCGGTTTTCACTTCTTCGGCCGCGACACCGACCGCCTGGGCCAGCACGGTGTTGGTCATCACGTTGCGCGAGATCGACAACGCGCCCAATAGTGGAACACCGTTCTTGAGCAAAGTTCCAAGAGTGCGCGCAAGCCGGGCGATATCGACCTTGCGGATCAGGTCTCCAATCAGCTTCATGTTGAGCAAGCGCTGGTCGAACACGAGCCGTCGCTCGGGGTCTTTCATCTGACGACGCACCCAGCCGACCGCACCGAAAATCAGCAGCAGCAACAACCACCAGAAATTCTGCAATGTGGAACCGACGCCCATCACGATGCGCGTCAGAAGCGGCATGTCCACGCCCATGTCGGTGAACATCGGCGCGAACTGCGGCACCACGTAGGTCAGCAAAATCAGCAACGAGACCATCACCATGCCGACGAGGAAGGCCGGGTAGATCATCGCGTTGATGACCGTGGATTTCAGTTGGCGTGAACGATCAAGATAATCGGCAAGGCGCGCCAGCGTGTCATCGAGCGAACCGCCCGCTTCACCGGCGCGAACGATGTTTACGTATAGCTTGGAAAAACTACCTGTCTCCTCTTCCAGCGCATCGGACAGAGGATCGCCACCGCGAACCTTGTCACGGATGCGCTCGAACATGCGCTTGGCCTTGTCGGTTTCCGGCAGGTCAAGCAGGATTTGCAAGGCGCGGTCCAGCGGCTGGCCGGCACCCAGCAAGGTCGCGAGCTGCTGGGTGAACTGGACGACTTGCGCTTCACGCAAGGTCGCGCGCTTGAACAGCGCCGCGAAAAGACTGGCCGCGTCGCCACTATCGGCCTGGCGAACTTCCAGCGGAATGTTGCCGGCATCGTGAAGCTTGGCGATCACGTCATCGCTGCTGGCGACATCGTATTGGCCTTCGATGGTCTCGCCAGCGGCGGTGACCGCTTTGTACTGGAAAATCGTCACGATTCGCTGGTCACGCGCAGGACTTCTTCCAGCGTGGTGCGGCCCTGCAACGACTTGATGATGCCGTCCTCGTACATGGTCTGCATGCCTTGCGCGCGCGCCTGCTGCTCCAGCTCACCCATGCCGGCATGCTGCATGATCAGGCGACGCATCGGGTCGGACATGACCAGGAATTCCATGATCGTGGAACGACCGAAATAACCACTGCCGCCAGTTGCTGTTGGCGTTGGCCGATACAACTTGATCGGTCGCTCTTCGGTAAGGCGATCAAGATGGAACTGTTCAACCACTTCCGGCAAGGCTTCGTAGCGCACGGCCGTTTCCAGATCGAGCCTGCGCACCAGGCGTTGAGCGAGGATGCCGTTGACCGTCGATGTGATCAGGTAATCCTCCACACCCATGTCGAGCAAACGCGTGATGCCGCCGGCAGCGTTGTTGGTATGCAGGGTCGATAACACCAAGTGACCGGTCAGCGCCGACTGGATCGCGATCTTCGCGGTTTCCAGATCGCGCATTTCGCCGATCATGATGATGTCCGGATCCTGGCGCACGATTGAACGCAGCGCGTGCGAAAAGTCCAGACCAATCTGCGGCTTGGCCTGGATCTGGTTGATGCCCTCGATCTGGTACTCGACCGGGTCTTCTACCGTGATGATCTTCACGTCCGGCGTGTTGAGTTTGCTCAACGCGGTATACAAGGTAGTGGTCTTGCCCGAACCGGTTGGGCCGGTGACCAGCAGGATTCCATGCGGCAGTTCCAGCACATTCAAGAACTGCTGCATGAAGCTGTCCGTGAAGCCCAGCGTTTCGAAATCGAACACGATGGCTTCGCGATCAAGGATACGCATTACTACCGATTCGCCATGCGCGGTCGGCACGCTGGACACGCGCAGATCGAGCTCCTTGCCCTGCACGCGAATCATGATGCGGCCGTCCTGCGGCAGCCGGCGCTCGGCAATGTTGAGCTTGGCCATGATCTTGACGCGCGAAATCACCGCGGCCGTCGATGCTGCCGGTGGCGATTCCACTTCATGCAGCACGCCGTCAATGCGGTAACGCACCTTCAAACGGCTTTCGAACGGCTCGATGTGGATATCCGACGCGCGTTGTTCAACGGCGCGCTGGATGACCAAATTGACCAGGCGGATGACCGGCGCTTCGGAAGCCAGATCACGCAGATGTTCGATGTCGTCTTCGCGACCGTCCGATTCGGTCAGGTTCTCAACGATGGCACCCATCGCCGAACGGCCTTGCCCGTAGTAGCGCTCAATAAGATCGTCGATTTCAGAACGCAGGGCGAGGCGAATGCTGACGTTGCGACCGGTTGCAAGGTTCACCGCTTGGGCGGGATAGGGATCGGCAGGATTCGCCACCAGCAGGACGACGTCCGTTTCGGTTTCGCTGATCGGGCAAATGTGCAATTGCTTGAGGAACCGGGTCGACAGCTGAATGTTTGGCGGCGGGCTTTCCGGGAAATCCTTGGGTGCCAGCAGCGGCACGTCCATCAGCTCCGACATCGCCTCGGACATGTCGCGCTCGGACACCAGCCCGAGGCGAGTCAGCAAGGACAACAAGCTGCCGCTGCTCGCGTCTTCCTCGTACAGGCGGCGGCCGCGGACGAGGTCGTTTTCCTTCAGCCGCCCCTTGTCGACCAGGAACTGGCAGATGCGCTCATCGAGCACAGGCTCGACCGCGATGGTGGTGGTATCGATGGATGCGACGGGCGCAAGGACTGCGGACATTCGTTGACTACTCCTGCCCGGAATGCGGGGCAACGGGATTCTGACCGATGTCGGCGGCTACGGGTTCCCTTGTAACAGATGGTTTACGAATGAGCTGTTCGATGAAATCGCGATTCAGGCCGATCCACAAGGCTACCGGGATCACTGCGGGCAAGATCAGATAACCAAACTGATAAGCCAACGCGATACCTTCCAATGGTAAGCCGGTAGCGGCAATCGCCTTCGCGCCGGGCTCGCCGGAGCTGAAAGCGATCACCTTGAGCGCTTCGGCAATCAGACCGAATGATTGGGCCAACCAGATCACCGCGAGCGCCAACACGAATTGCAGCACGCGACGTAGCAGCGTGATCGGCGTCGCCATCGCCAGGCCGGCAAACAGCGGCAACGAATAGCCATAGACCATCGGGTTCAACACGGGATCGAGGTACGCAACGCCAGACCGGCCGGCACCATCGTTCATCAAAGTCAGGATTTTCGTCGACAGCTGGACCAGGTAGCCCGACCACGCCAGCACCTTGCCAGTGCTGTCGTAGACTTCTCCGCCCGGTTGCAGATCACTGAACAAGTTGGGCCAGAGCCCCAGCAGAGCGGTTTTTGAAATCTGCACCACCGGCCACATCAGCGGCGACGAAAACGCAAACCACAGTACGAACGCCAGCGGCAACCAGAGTAGCGCGCGCAGGCCGAATTCTCGGATCGGGGAAAGTTTCATCGGTCGAGGGATGCTCTAATCAAGTCCACGCAGGCGGCATGATGCCCGAACGGTTCGCAGGTTGAAGGGCGTGGCGAAGTGCAGGCTCGCCGCCTGGTCAAGACTCGCACGTCTGGCTGGGGACCTTTCGGACATCACCCATCGTTTAAAAATCCAACAAGTTGGCCGGTCGGTGACGCCTGTCCGGACTTGATCAGAGCAACCTAATCCACCCAGGCGCGAGCGTTGCGGAACATGCGAAGCCACGGCGATGCTTCGCCCCAGTCGGCCGGACGCCAGCTCAATTGCACGCTGCGGAACACGCGCTCAGGGTGCGGCATAAGAATTGTGACGCGACCTTCGGCAGCGGTCATGCCGGTGATGCCGCGTGCCGATCCGTTCGAATTCAAGGGAAAGCGCTCGGTCGGCTTGCCGGCGTTGTCGACGAAACGAAGGCAGGCTTCGACTTGATCAGCACTACCGCCTTCCGCGTATTCAGTCCGACCTTCGCCGTGCGCCACAACAACGGGAATGCGCGACCCGACCATGCCTCGGAAGAACAACGACGGTGACTCCACCACTTCAACGGTGACGAGACGCGCTTCGTATTGCTCCGACGCGTTGCGTGCGAAACGGGGCCATTGCGCCGCGCCGGGAATGATTTCCTTCAGGTGCGCCAACATCTGGCAACCATTGCAGACTCCCAACGAAAACTTCGACGGGTCCGAGAAAAATCCCGAAAACTGCTCGCGCAACGAAGGATTGAGCAGGATCGATGTCGCCCAGCCACGGCCAGCGCCGAGCACGTCGCCGTAACTGAACCCGCCACAGGCAGCCAACCCCTGAAATTCGGATACGCGGCGGCGGCCGGCAACCAGGTCGCTCATGTGCACGTCGACCGCGTCGAAACCGGCGCGAGTGAATGCCGCAGCCATCTCGATTTGCCCGTTGACGCCCTGCTCGCGCAACACCGCCACGCGCGGTCGAATGCCGCGACAGATGTAGGGCGCGGCAATGTCTTCGTCCGCGGCAAACGTCAGTTTCGTACTGATTCCGGGATCGACGGCGTCACAAACCCAGCTCAATTCGGAATCGGCGCTGGCCGGGTTGTCGCGCAGGCGCTGCATCGCGTGGCTGGTCTGCGACCACAGCGTCATCAGCTCGGTCCAGTCCCACTTGCCGAACTTCGCGCCGGCCAGCCGCAAGTGAACGTGCATCTTCTTGCACGGCGCTCCGACCCGATGGCCTATTGCGCCCATGCCATGGTTTTCCAGCAGTTCCTGGAAAGCGTCGTGGTCACGCTCGCGGATCTGGACGATCAGTCCAAGCTCTTCGTTGAAAAGACCTCGCAACCAACTGTCGGCCCAGCCGTCCAGATCAAGCTCAAGACCGCAATGTCCGGCCAGTGCCATCTCGATCATTGCGACGATGGCGCCGCCGTCGGAACGATCGTGACAGGCCAGCAACATTCCCGCTCTACGCGCTTCGGCAACGAATGCGAACAGTGATTTGATGCGTTGCGGATCGTCGAGATCAGGCGGCACGCCGCCAGCGCGGTCGCTGCATTCGAGCAGGATCGATCCGCCCAGCCGCTGCGACCCTGCACCTAGGTCGATCAGCCACAGCTCGGTTGCGCCCTGATCGAGCCGCAATTGCGGCGTCAACGCATCACGAATATCGTCGACTCGGGCGAACGCGGTCACGATCAATGACACCGGCGATACCGTCGCCTGGTTACTCTCGCCGTGTTTCCACTGCACCTGCATCGACATTGAATCCTTGCCGACCGGAATGGAAATGCCGAGCGCCGGACACAACTCCATGCCGACTGCATGCACAGCGTCGTAAAGCGCCGCGTCTTCGCCGGTCTGGCCAACCGCCGCCATCCAGTTGGCCGACAGCCGTATCCCGTCAAGGACAACACCGGCGCTGACCAGATTGGTCAAGGCTTCACCAACCGCCATCCGCGCCGATGCACGCGCATCAAGCAGCGCCAGCGGCGTGCGTTCGCCTATTGCCATCGCCTCGCCGGCATGGCCCTCGAAATCGCAGGCGGTCACGGCGCAATCGGCGACCGGCACCTGCCAAGGACCAACCATTTGATCGCGAGAACACAAGCCACCAACCGAGCGGTCGCCAATGGTGATCAGGAACGACTTGCTGCCGACCGATGGATGGGTAAGGACGCGACGCAATGCCTCGTCGAGAGTGATGCCATCGACATCGGGAACCAGGTCGATGCGAGTTGCAACCCGTCGCGCATCGCGCTGCATGCGCGGCGGCTTGCCGAACAGCATCTCCAGCGACAGGTCGACAGCAGGCGTGTGGAACAGCGAATCGTTGACCAGCAATCGGCGCTCGCTGGTCACCGTGCCGACGACAGCGTAGTCGCAACGTTCGCGCGCGCACAGCGATTCGAAAAGTGGAACATCGGCGGGACGAATGCCGAGCACGTAGCGTTCCTGCGATTCGTTGCACCAGATCTGCATCGGCGACAGTTGCGGATCGGCGCAGAGAATCGCGCGCAGGTCGATGACGCCGCCCACTTCGGAATCGTTGAGCAATTCGGGGATGGCATTGGACAAACCGCCGGCACCAACATCGTGGATCGACACGATCGGGTTGGCATCACGGTGCGCGCAGCAGGCGTCGATCACTTCCTGGCAGCGCCGTTGCATTTCCGGGTTGTCGCGTTGCACCGAAGCGAAGTCCAGTTCCGCACTGCCGGCACCGCCCGCCATCGACGATGCCGCGCTGCCGCCCAAACCGATCAACATGGCCGGACCACCGAGCACGATGATCGCGTCGCCTTCGCGCAGCACTCCCTTCGCGACATGGCCTTCGCTCAAGTTGGCGATGCCGCCAGCAATCATGATTGGCTTGTCGTAGCCCCAGCGCTTGCCACTGCTGCCGCTTTCCTGCTCGAAACTGCGGAAGTAACCACCCAGGCAGGGTCTACCGAACTCATTGTTGAACGCAGCGGCACCGAGTGGTCCATCACGCATGATCTCGAACGCGCTGGCGAATCGCGGCGGCAATGGCCGCTCGCTTTCCCACGCCATCGACAATTCGGGAATGCGCAGATGCGACACTGAAAACCCGGTCAGGCCGGCCTTGGGTTTGCCACCGCGACCGGTCGCGCCCTCGTCGCGGATCTCGCCGCCTGAACCCGTCGCGGCACCGGGAAACGGGGAAATCGCGGTTGGATGGTTGTGGGTTTCAACCTTGATTGCGTAAGCGATGTTTTCTGCGCAGCCTCGATAGACGGCACTGGCCGGATCGGCGCGAAAGCGCTCGCCATGGCTGCCGGCAATCACGGCGGCGTTGTCCGAATATGCCGATAGCGTGTGCGCCGGCGAGAGAGCGTGGGTGTTGCGAATCATCGCGAACAACGATTGCTCGCGGCGCTTGCCGTCGATGCTGAAGCTGGCGTTGAATACCTTGTGCCGGCAATGCTCGGAATTGGCTTGCGCGAACATCATCAACTCGGCATCGGTGGGATCGCGCCCGATGTCGGCGTAGTGGTTCGCCAGATATTCGACTTCGTCGTTCGCCAGAGCCAGACCGAGCCGCTGGTTCGCCTTGCGTAACGCAGCGCTCCCGTTGTTGCCCAGCGCAATCACATCCAGTGGTGCCGGCGCACGTGCTGCAAACAGTCCTTCAATACCGTCGAGACCAGTCAGCACCGACTGTGTCATCGGATCGTGCAGTCGGGCGACTACGGTCTGCCAATCCGCGCTGGCTGGATCGGGTGCCTTGAGCAACTGGAACGCCACGCCTCGCTCAACCCGCTGCACGTCGAATCCGCAATCGCGAAGAATGTCGGTGGCCTTGCTCGACCACGGTGAAATGGTGCCCATGCGCGGCACCACCAAGCACTGGGCATCGTCAGCCGCCTCGCCTGTCGCGTCGAGCACATCGGCGGCCTGGCCCAGTTGTGCTTCCGAAAGCGAGTCGCCGAGCAGGAAATAAACATGACGCGCGGACAGCACCCGGCAATCGGAATGATCACTTGTTAGAGCGGCGTTGAGCCGATCGACTCTAAACGCTGAAAAGGCGGTCTGGCCGTCGAAACAGATCATGGCTGGGCAGTATCCGGGGGTCGCGAATGATAGCCGAATCCTCGATTCCAGCCGAAGCGCGCAAGGCCGGAAATGAAAAACGCCGGCACTGGGCCGGCGTTCTGGATCGTCGTTACGATCACCCGAAGGCGAGCGATCAGGCGATCAGCATGTCCTTTTCCTTCTTGCCGCCGGTGATCGCGTCATTGAACCAGCGCGGACGCTTGCCGCGGCCGGTCCAGGTCATGCTGGTGTCGGCAGGATTGCGATACTTCGGCTTCACCTTGCGGCGCATCTTGCGACCGGCGCCGCCAAACAGCTCTTCCATCGTGAAACCTTCGGCCTTGACCATCGCGAGCACCTTGTCGCGAACCTTGCCTTCCCTCTCCTTGACCATCTCGTCCTGACGGCTCTTGGCGCGGGTGATCAGTTCATTGAGCTGATTGTGATTGAGAGTCTTGATATCGATAGCCATCTTTTTACTCCATTGGGTCCGGGGGAAACAGGGCGTGCATCATATTCGCTTTTGAAAAAAATGGAATAGGCCGAACGCCATGTTCCATCTTAGGGAAGTAATGTTTGCTCGCCAACTGTCGAGTGAGGTCGTCTCAATCAAATGCTGCCGCTACCGGTCAAACGCTGCATCAGTTCATCAGCACCGAGGCTTTCATTTTCGCTGCTGCCGCGACGGCGATATTCATAGCTGCCGGCTGCAAGCCCACGCTCACTGATGACAACGCGATGCGGTACGCCAATCAATTCGATATCGGCGAACATCGCGCCAGGGCGCAGGCCGCGATCATCCATTGCCACCTCGACACCACGAGCGACGAGCTCAACATAAAGCCGGTCGGTTTCAGTGCGGACGGCCTCGTTCTGCTGGGCCCCAATCGGGCACAGGACAACCAGCCACGGCGTCATGGGTATGGGCCAGATGATTCCTGCGTCGTCGTGATTCTGCTCGATCGCGGCCGCCACGATCCGGCTGACGCCAATGCCATAACAGCCCATGTGCAGGACGGCATTCCTGCCCTGGTCGTCGAGTACCGTTGCACCCATTGCCTGCGCATATTTCTGGCCAAGCTGGAATACGTGGCCTACCTCGATACCGCGTGCGATGGACAATTCGCCGCAGCCGTCCGGTGACAGATCGCCGGCGATCACCTTTCGTATATCCGCAACTTGGGAAATGGCTGCATCACGCAACCAGTTGGCACCGCAAAAATGGGTGTCGTCCTGATTGCCGCCACAGACGAAATCGGCGAGTAGCGCCGCGCTGCGATCAACGATCACTGGAACAGAATCAGGCAATCCAACCGGACCGATCGAACCCGGTCGGGCACCGGTAACGCGAATAATTTCCGCCTCATCGGCGAGTATCGACTCGCCCGCCAACTGTTCCAGCGCTGACGCCTTGACCTCGTTGACTTCGTGATCGCCGCGCACGCACAGCGCAACCAACCCGTCGCGGCCACGCACCATGATCGTCTTGACGCATTGCGCGGGCTCAATACCTAACAGCGCGCATACCTCGTCGATGGACTTCGCCTTTGGCGTATCAACGAGCTGCAAGGCCTGCGATGGCGGCGGGCGCTCGCCTGTCGGTGCCAACGCTTCGGCTTTCTCGATATTGGCGGCGTAGTCGGAACCCGAGGAAAACGCGATAGCGTCTTCGCCCGAGTCGGCGAGCACCTGGAACTCGTGGGTGACATTACCACCAATGGCGCCAGCGTCGGCCTGCACAGCACGGAAACGTAATCCGAGGCGCGTGAAGATGCGCCCGTAGGTGTCGAACATGTTCTGGTATTCGGCGGCGAGGCCGGCTTCATCGAGATGAAACGAATAGGCGTCCTTCATCAGGAACTCGCGGGCACGCATGATGCCGAAACGCGGCCGGATTTCGTCGCGGAACTTGGTCTGGATTTGATAGAAGTTGATCGGCAGTTGTTTGTAACTGCGCAACTCGTTGCGGGCGAAATCGGTGATTACTTCTTCGTGGGTGGGTCCGTAGCAGTAATCGGCGTCTTTTCGATCGCGCATCTTCAGCAACTGATCGCCGAATTTGTCCCAACGACCGCTTTCGTCCCACAACTCGCGAGGCTGCACCGAGGGCATCAGCAACTCGATGGCACCGGCACGATTCATCTCCTCGCGAACCACCTGCTCAACCTTGCGCAACACGCGCAATCCCAATGGCGACCACGTATACAAACCGGCGCCAATCTTGCGAACCATGCCCGCGCGCAGCATCAGCCTATGGCTGGCCAGTTCGGCGTCGGCAGGAACTTCCTTGACGGTGGAAAGATGAAATTGCGAGAGGCGCATTGGAGAAGAGTTGCCCTGGACTGGCTGGCGGAGTCGGCATGATATCCATATGCCTTGCCGCATGTGACACCCAGTGGTCAGGGCAAGGCGCGTTTCGCTTGCGGGAACGACTCAGTTGCAGAAAAGCTTGACCTGCCCTTGTGCCTGCTTGATCGACTGTTCGCGCGTCGCAGCGTCCTCGCTGCCCTCGGGCAACGGTGCGGCCGCGGTCAGGGCTGCGAGGTTCTTGCCGGCAATTTCGCAGTTGCGCTTGATGTCGTCGTCGTCGTAGCCGGCGGCTCGCGCCATTGCCTGGTTCTCGCCAGCCTTTTCCTCGGCTGGCTCAGGAATGCCACGCGCCTCACCACTCGACAGACGCAGCCGACGCGGATCCTTCGCACTGCGTGGTGGCGGTTGGTCGGAATAATGCTTGACGCCATTCGCATCGACCCAGCTGTACGCACCCGACGCGAGCGCCGACGATGATCCGAACATGCCGCAGGCCAACACGGCAACACAAGCGAGCAGCGATGTAGGCAAATATTTCATGGTCACTTGATTCCCGATGACTTCCCGGAAGGTTGGCATTCACGCCACCAACAAGGTAACGCAGCACTGCGGCTGAGACTAGCACCGCGCGAGCATGCATACGCGGACCGGGTTGGCACTCGCTTCGGCGGGTTGGATGTGCTGCTATCGGGTAAACTCGGGTACCCATCATCGAGTTGATTGGCCATGGACCAACCAGCGCCGCGAAAGCCGCACCGGGGCATCTACCTGCTGCCCAACCTGTTCACCACGGCAGCGATGTTCGCCGGCTTTTTCGCGATCGTGTCGGCGATCAACGCGCGCTACATCGAAGCCGCCATGGCAGTCTTCGTGGCCGGTCTGCTCGACGGCCTGGACGGTCGCATCGCCCGGCTCACCAATACCCAGACCGATTTCGGCGTGCAGTACGACTCGCTGTCGGACCTGGTCAGTTTCGGCCTGGCACCGGCGCTGGTGATGTACACCTGGGCCCTGTCCGACTTGAAAGGTTACGGCTCGCTGTGGGGGAAGGTCGGCTGGGCGGCTGCCTTTATTTATGCCGCTTGTGCCGCGCTGCGGCTGGCGCGCTTCAATACCCAGGTTGGCGTTGCCGACAAAGCCTATTTTCAGGGTCTCGCGAGTCCGGCAGCGGCAGGGTTCTGCATGTCCTTCGTGTGGACCATCGAGACGCGCGGCTTGCCTTTGTTCGATGAAAGCTACGCGCCTTGGGCCTGCCTGTTCATTGCGCTGACCGCTGGCCTGCTGATGGTCAGCAACGTGCGCTATTACAGTTTCAAGAAACTGCCGCTGGCTGATCGCGTGCCGTTCATCTGGATTCCGATCGCGATGCTGGTCCTGGTTGCGCTCGCCGTCGATACGCCACGGGTGCTGCTGGCAATCGCGGTCACCTACGTCATCTCGGGACCGGTGATCACGCTTTGGGGTCGGTTGCGCCGCCGTCGCGAGCGCCGCGCGCAACGCAGCGGGTGAGCGCCAGCTTCCAAACACGCCACGACGTAGCTGACCTGCGTCGGCTGGAGGAGTTAGGCATTGCCGCATTGGACTGGCGGCACCCGCCTGCACGTCCGTCGCGCATGGTCATCATCGACAGCGATGAGCCCGCGAACACCACGCTCAAGGACATCATGAAGGGCCTCTGCATTGCCGGAATTTCCGCGCATTTACGTGGCAAGGATGCGACGGCTGCACCTTCGGCGGATGCGATCGTGATCCGCTTCGGCGCTGCCGACATCACGGCGTTACCCGATCAAGGCACCGCGAACGTCTTGCCGACACTCGCCGATCTGCGCAGCAATGCTTCCGCCAAGCGCCAAGCCTGGTCGCTGCTGCGCGCGATGCTGTGGCGTTGATGCGCGCGCCCAGCGTTTTCGCTATCGTCGCCCCGTCCATGGCCGCCAACATACGACCCGCCCCCGCCCGCTTCGAGCCGATGCGGATGGAAGATGTCGACCACGTCGCGATGATCGAGCGCGTGGCCTATCCATTTCCATGGACGACAGGAATCATTCGCGACTGCCTGCGTGCCGGATACGAGTGCTGGCTTCTGGTCGCGGACGGCGAAATGGTTGGCTACGGCATCGTTTCGATTGCCGCCGATGAGGCACACCTGCTCAACATCTGCATTTCGCCACCGCACCAGGGCTACGGCTACGGTCGACAGTTGATGCTGGGCCTGGTGGAGCTGGCGCGTCGCCGCAACGTCGAGCGCATCTATCTGGAAGTTCGGCCGAGCAACGGTCGCGCGATCACGCTGTACCGAACCATCGGCTTCTGCGAAGTTGGTCGTCGCCCGCGCTACTACCCGTCCGGCGATGATCGCGAGGACGCGCTCGTGCTGACTTTGGAGTTGCAGCCTGACGCGGGCTGACC
>JBATAQ010000355.1:0-5521 GCA_049661925.1 Dokdonella sp. | reverse complement strand
CCGGCTCGCAGTCATACGGCAACACACTGCACTGGTTCGCCGATCGCAGCGACGCTACCTTGCCGCAAGCGAACGTGATCAGCCTGCCAATCTGGATCTATCGGATGGCCATGTTGCTATGGGCATTGTGGCTGGCCTGGGCCGTCACTCGCTGGCTGCGTCGCGCATTCGCGGCATGGTCGAATGGCGGAATCTGGCGCGCTATCCCGCGCAAGCCGAAGAAAGTAAAACCCGTTGCCGATGGCACGGTGTCACCTGACGATGACAGTATCGAGTGATTGATTCGCGCCGTCCGACCGGTGTCGGCATGGCGCAATCCCGTAGCCCGGCACGCAAAGCGCGCCGGGACCGCGCAGTCTTTTCGATGGGCTCGGTGATTGATGTCGCAAGAACCCCGGCGCGTGCTTCGCGCGTTCCGGGCTACGTGGCTGAGTGTGGTGGAGTCGGCAACGGCGAGTAGAGTCTGTCGAACATGTTGTTTTTGCGTAGCACGTCGATAACTTGCTTGAAGCGTTGCAGCGTCAGCGACGCCATTCCACTCTCACCAGTGTCGGCGAGCGCCGCCCAGCCATCCGCGTTATACCAGTCGCGATACGGGTCAAAGTGCTGCCACCATGGCCAATGACCTTCTTCCTCCACGCCAACGCCAATATGGTCATCCAGCGCCTCTCGAACTTCTGGCATCAGGTGGCGGTGGTCCTTATGAATAGCCTCGATTCCCACTGCGGCCTTTCTGTAGTTGGATTGATCAAACTGCAAACAGACGTGGTAGAGCGGGCTTCCGTTCGGGATGATTCGGACTCCACTCCACGGTTTGGCAAGGTCTTGGCTGGCGTCCAATTGCCATCCCTCTGGGAGCTCCAGTAGATCAACGCGCCGATGCAGCGCTGCTTTGTAGCCTTCTATCAATGACGTCCAAGCATCATTTGCTGCCGCAAACATCAGGAAGGCATTTTTTGCTGCCTGCGGGCTTTCGGTCACCGCATCAACGATCAGTTTCGAGGTACTCACGCTTACTCCTTGTATGTCTTCACGGATATAGGATCTGAGGTCATTGAGGTAGACGCGAACGCGCTCGGACGCCGTTTGTCCGATGCATGCGCTCAGCCAAGGCAGCAAGCAGGTCCAGCTCAAGCACTCCAATTTATCGCCGTTCATGGCCGACTGCCTCGGTCCATCCTTGATGCTGTTCTCATTGGGTAGTAGGTCTGGTGTTCCCGTGAGATAGAGCAGCCGATAGTTCTCGGGAGCCTGTCTCATCAGAAAGGCGAGGTAGTCGGTTACCTGATTGTCCTGATCCATCGCATCCCACACCTTGTTCTCGATAGACAGGACTCCAGCACTGCCGGATTTGCCCGCCGGGAACGTGACAAGGATGTCCAGTCTTCGAACTCGACCTTCGGAGGTTCGTATCGCGTGCTCGCAATTCACGCGGGCCGTCGTTGGGTCGACGTTCGCTTTCGGCCAGAACCGCTCCAGGAACGAAACCAGGAAGCGCGACCCTTGACCGTGGCTTCCCTGCGGGTTGAGCAGGTCGCCAAGCAGCTTCGAAAGGCCGCATTCGCTCGTGTGCATCATGCGAACAAGGTTGAAATCCGGAGCCAAGCGGTCACGGACTCGATCACTGCTTTGTCGCTCCGCGTCCAGCATTCTGCTGACACCGCGAAACCATTGAACAGCCAACTCTTCTCCACTCATCGATTCAATCCCTTATGCCGCTATGGTTGTACAAGCCATCCCGCATGCCGATCACTCATCGTCGTTGTAGTAGTTCGTCCGCGTTTGCCGCGAGACCACCAGCCCACGGTTGATCGTGATGAGCAGGTCGAACTCAAAGATGGCGCGGCAGCGCACGAGGCTCGAACGGAGACAGCGACCGTGCGGAATGCGCAGTTCCCCGCTGTACACGCTGGCGAAAACGGGCGTGTCCTGTCCCGGGAAAAGTTTTGCCAGCGTTGCCGGGCTTCCGTCTTTGAAAAGTGCCTCGATACCCGTGAAATAGAGCCGATCTTCGCTGATCAGCCAAGTCCCGTGGTAGCCGCGCCAGCAGTCGGTCCATTGCACTTCGAAGCGTGGCCGCAGGTGTTTTGGCGTCTTCCGAAAGAAGCTGCCAAGTGGCTCGTTGCAGATCTCGAATTGCTGATCCTCGATGAAAATCAGTTCTCGCCGTTGGTCCGTCATGGAGTCGTCGTCGATCAGTTGTGGATGACGGGCAGTGTGCTTCCCGCTTGCGACGAATCGTGTCGCTTGTGATCGATCCTTCCACGCACGACAGGGAGGGATCTTGGTGGCGTTGGGGCGCGATTCCGGATCGACGCGGTTTACTTGGTTGTCCATCGCCATGAAGAGGATCACCCCATGCCTACCGTACACCTACGTTTGACCGGTTCCGCTGATGTCGCCCGCCTGCTGATCGATGAAATCTCTGGTCTTGAGGGCGTTGATCGCGCCGAGGAAATTGCCGACCTGATGCCGCATATGGACGATGAAGATTCCAGCTCCGCCGGCCTCACCGACGACATGGGTCCCGGCTTCCACAGCATTGAGGTCGAAGCCTCCAACGACACCGTCGCCCGCCGTGTCCGCGAACTCGCTCGCGGACTGTCGGAGCAACGCGGCGCGGTGTTGGAGATTGTTGATGATTTGTAGTGATCGCAGACGCGAGGCTGGATTTTTGCTGGATGACTAAGCTGCAACATCCACATATTCAACATCCCTAGGTGCAGGAATCGCCTCGCCGTCTTCGCGAAGTCCATCCAGATGAAATTTAATCGCTTCGCGAATTTGAGCTTCCGCTTCCTTGACCGTATCGCCTGTGGCGACACAGCCAGGCAAGTCCGGCACATAGGCCGAGTAGTTGTTTCCAGCGTGTTCGATGACGATGGCGTAACGCATGGTTCTACCTTTTGAGTGCTGCTTGCTTGAGGATACTGTTGAATGTGCCGGGTGCCAATTAGTCTTGGTTTGCCGCACTACACTGCGCCTATGCCATCGATCCACACCCATTTGCTCGCTGCCGCCGTACGCCTACCGGGAGACGAAGCAGCCGTCGAGGCGCGGATGCTGCTGGGACACGTTTTGCAGCGAGATGCGACTTGGATGTTCACGCACGCCGACGACCAGTTGGGCGACGACGAATCGGTGCGATTCGAGTCGTTGATCGTGGAACGGTTGCGGGGCGTTCCAGTGGCTTACCTGATCGGATCGCGTGGATTCTGGTCGATGGACTTGGCGGTCACTTCCGACGTGTTGATTCCCCGGCCAGAGACGGAGCTGCTGGTTGAGTTGGCCTTGCAACGCATTCCCGCCGACGCGGAGGTGGATGTCGCCGATCTCGGCACCGGCTCGGGCGCGATTGCGCTGGCGCTCGCGAGTGAACGTCCGCGTGCTCGCGTGCTTGCGTGCGACGCGAGTGCGGCGGCGTTGGCGGTGGCGTGTGGGAATGCGGAGCGCATTGGCCTCGCGAACGTGCGCTTTGCGCATGGTGACTGGTATGCCGCGGTTGGCGATGCGCGATTTGCGGTGATCACGAGCAATCCACCGTACATCGCTGTCGGTGATGCGCACCTGCAACATGGCGATCTGCGCTACGAACCGGCGTTGGCTCTGTCGTCAGGCTCGGACGGTCTTGATGCGATACGCACGATCATCACAGGTGCGCCAGAACACTTTCTGGATGGCGGTTGGCTGTTGCTGGAACATGGGTGGGACCAGGGCGACGCGGTGCGTGCGCTGCTCGACGCTGCGGGATTCACCGATGTGGCAACGCATCGTGACCTGGGTGATCGCGACCGCGTATCGCTGGGTTGTTTTTGGTTCACGAATACGGTTGGGAACGCTATCTGACGGAATCGCGCATCTCGCGGACAGCGAAACACAGCAAACGGACGCCGGAACACTTTGCCTCTCACCGGGTTCATCCCGAATGCAAGCTGACCGCGCGATCATGGTTGCGAATCCGGGCCGCGCCGTGGCTCGTTTATTTCAGGTCACCGATTGATCAGGAGCCCACCATGAAACGCCGCACCCTGTTGCAAAGCATCGCCCCGCTTTTCGCCATCTCTCTGCTACCTGCTTGCGCGAACAGCGCGCCGCCTGGTTCCGCCGCCGCCAGCTCTGGTGATGTCGCCATCACTCCGCTGAAGAAGTCCGACGCGGAATGGAAGCAGATTCTGAAACCTGACGTGTACGGCGTGTTGTTCGAGGAGGACACCGAGCGTTCTGGCAGCAGTCCGCTGAATGCAGAACATCGCGACGGCTGCTTTGTTTGCGCGGCGTGCAGCCTGCCGCTGTTCGAGTCGAAGGCAAAGTTCGAGAGTGGAACCGGCTGGCCCAGTTTCACCCAGCCAATTGCCGGCCACATCGATACCAAGCGCGATTTCAAAATGATATTTCCGCGTACCGAATATCACTGCATACGTTGTGGTGGCCATCAAGGTCACTTGTTCGACGATGGCCCACAGCCACGCGGCCAGCGTTGGTGCAACAACGGCCTGGCACTCAATTTCGTTGTCGCCGGCGAACAACTTCCAGCGCTCAGGAGCTGACATGAAAGCACGCAAATCTTCGTTTCTTTTTACCTTGCGCGTCGGTGCCGCATCGCTGCTGATGGGTGTACTCGCTGCATGCAGCCAAGCCGATACACCCGCAACCGACGCGGCCATGCAATCGGCATCCGGCAAGACCGGAACTGCGATCTTCGCGGGCGGCTGCTTCTGGTGCATGGAGCACCCCTTCGATGAACTGGACGGCGTCATCTCGACGACATCGGGCTACACCGGCGGCAGCAAGGACAATCCTACGTATGAACAGGTTTCTTCCGGCACCACCGGTCACGCGGAAGCCATGAAGGTGGTCTACGATCCGACCAGGGTGGGCTACGAAAAATTGCTCGACGTGTTCTGGCACAACGTCGACCCGGTTTCGACCGACGGCCAGTTCTGCGATCACGGCAACCAGTATCGCAGCGCTATTTTCTACAGTAACGATGACCAGAAACAGCTCGCTGAAGCGTCGAAGAAGAAGTGGGAGGATTCCGGCAAGTTCAGCCAGCCCATCACGACGGAAATCACCGCCGCGTCAACGTACTATCCGGCCGAGGATTATCACCAGAACTACTACAAGACCAATCCTGTCCGCTACAAGTTCTACCGCTACAACTGCGGCCGCGACAAGCGCCTTGAAACGGTCTGGGGCAAGCAGGCTGGGTAGTGCTTTGCTTGGTCGGAGCTCTGAGTCGGAAGGCTTGATGGTGGAATCTCCTGCGGAGGTTCCACCCTACGTTTCAAGACAGTGCAATGTGCGTTTGTAGGGTGGAACCTCCGCAGGCGATTCCACCGCACACTCGCATCGATCTAACCCGCGCTGCGCCGCGCCGGTGACGCGATGCGATCAGCAAACCGCGTGCGAATCGCACTCTCGATACCTGCCGCATCAAGTCCAGACTGGGCCAGCAACTCCTCGCGGCTGGCGTGTTCGAGATAGCTGTCGGCCAGCCCAAGTTGCAGCACGGGCATCACGA
>JBATAQ010000354.1:0-2978 GCA_049661925.1 Dokdonella sp. | reverse complement strand
CGAGGAATAGCCGGTGCCGAAATCGTCGACGGCGATGCTGACGCCGTGATCGCGGATTTCCTTGAGCATGACGATGGTGCGTTCGACATCTTCGATAACGACGCTTTCCGTGATTTCCAGTTCGAGCGCGTTGCGGTCCTCGTTCGCGACCAGATCACCAATCTGCCGGGCGAAGTCGATCTGTTGGAACTGCAGCGTCGATACGTTGACCGCGACGCACAGTGGGGCGTGTCCGGCATCAATCCACTTTCTGCGGTCCGCCATCGCCTGCTTCAGCACCCAACTGCCGACCGTTGCGATCAAGCCCGATTCCTCAAGTACCGAGATGAAACCCGCGGGCGGCAGCAGACCGTGCTCCGGGTCGAGCCAGCGGATCAGCGCCTCGACACCGCAGATGCGGCCATCGGAAAAATTTACCTTGGGCTGGTAGTGAAGGACAAACTCCTGCTGCTCGATCGCGCGCCGCAGTTTGCTTTCCAGCGCCATCGCATGGGCGGCCCTTGCATTCATGTCGGGGGCGTAGAAAACGCAATGCTCGGTGGATTGCCTGCCGCGTCGCAAAGCGGCTTCGGCGTTCTTCAACAGCGTTTCCGCGCTGTCACCATCACCCGGGAAGACGGTGACCCCGAACCGGCATCCGATGCGCAGTTCTTCTCCGGCAATGAGGTAAGGCGCGGCGAAGCAGAGCGCTTCCAACTCCTCCAGGTCGCGGGCGATATCGGCTGCAGACTTGCAGTCGACCAACATCATGCAGAACCGATCATTGCCCAGACGCGTGGCCGATGCGTTCACTTGTTGCAGACGCGTGGCGACCGCGCACAACAAGGCGTCGCCACCTTCCCGCCCGAGCGTTTCGTTGACATGGCGGAAGCGCTCCAGATCCATCAGCACCACCGCGAGTATCCCGTCGGTGGCGCTGGTCGTCTCGATGTGCGCAGTCAGGCGTTCGGAGAAGAGTTGTCGATTAGGCAGTCCGGTCAAGGGGTCGAACGAGGAAAGATAGTCGATACGTTCCGTCTTGGTCAGATGCTCGAGCGCAAAACCGATATCGCCAGTCAGTTCACGCAGTAGCTTCAACTCCTCGTCGTTGAAGTATCCGATTTCGTTTGCATGCAGGGACAGAACCGCCACGACCTCGCCGTCGACCAGCATCGGGAACACGGCGATTGCCAGCGAGTCACTTTCGATAATGCTTGCCCGCAAGTTGACGCGAGTGTCATGTGCCACGTCGTTGGAAACGACAGCCTGCTTGCTTGCGATCACCTTGGGCAGAATGCCTTCGCCGCTGGGCGCGATCGCATCCAGCCTGTCCTGAAGGCCGACGAAAAAGGCCTTGGCACCTTGCCACGCAACAACCCGTACCTTCGCTGATCCCTCTTCAACGACCCCGATCCAGGCCTTGTTGAAGCCGCCAACCTCCACCGCGATGCGGCACGACTCGCTGAGGATTTCATCGCGATCTCGCACATGCACGAGCATCTGGTTGATGGCGCTGAGGAGCGCATACATCCGGTTGAGGTGCTTGATCCTCGACTCGGCCTGCTTTTGCTCGGTGACATCTTCAACGCTCGACCAGATGCACGGCTCGCCATTGTTTTCGAGGGTCACGCCTGACATACGCACCGGAACGAGGTGACCATCGCGGTGAATGTATTCTTTCTCGTAAGCGTCGTAGCGGCCTGTATCACGCAATTGTTTGAGCGCCAGGATGTCCTGCTGGTGGTATTTTTCGGGCGTGATCTGCCACCGCGTGAGCTGCACCATTTCTTCGACGCTGCGGCCGATGAGCCGGGCATACGCCGGATTGACGTCGATCAGCCGCCCGTCCATATGGCTCACGGCCAGGCCAATGGCTGCGGTTTCAAACAGGCGGCGGTTGTATTGCTCGCTTTCAAGGAGTGCCTTGTCGGCCTCGACGCGCGCGGTGATGTCCTTTCCGGTGGCAACGAAATGGGTGATGGTCCCGACCGCGTCGCATAGCGGCGTGATGGTCTTTTCCTCGTGGTAGAGGGTGCTGTCCTTGCGTCGGTTGATGAACACTGCACGAAAGACTTCACCGCGCAGAACCGTATCCCACAGCCGATGGTAAAAGGCCTGGTCCTGTTTGCCGGACTTCACGAGACTGCCCTTGCGCCCGATCGCTTCGGTCGACGAGTAACCAGTAATGGCCTCGAAAGCCGGATTGACGTATTCGATCACGCCATGTCGATCATGGACGGTGACGATTTCGACGGACTGCTCGATCGCGCTCCATAGTTTTCGCATCTGCAGTTGGGCAGCGACGCGCTCGTCAATATCTTTGATGACCGAGATGAAATAGTCGACCGCACCGTCCGGCGTGCGCGCCATCGACACGGTCAGGCTGACCCAGACCATGGAACCGTCCTTGCGGACGCAACGCTTCTCCATCGCATAAGTAGAAATTTTGCCGTCCAGCATCTGCTGGATGTGCTCCCGTTCGGCGTCCAGATCGTCCGGATGCGTGATGTCATGGCAGGTGCGGTACTGCAATTCGGCCTGGCTGTAGCCGACGATGTCGCAGGCTTTCTGGTTGACCCGCAACCAATGCCCGTCGGGTGCCACATGCGCGATGCCGACCGCGGCCTGCTCGAAGGTGGCACGGAAGCGTGCGTCAATCACATGCAGCGCCGATTGCGCATGCAGGCGCTCGTCGTCCTTGCAGTTGAGAATCCACGCGATCCAGATCACGGCCGCCGTGGCAAGCGCGATTACCGCTGTCACCAGAATGGCTACGCCGTGTTCGGTGTCGTACATGCCGGCTCGCTGGCCAGCCAGTCGCAGCCAGCCAAGCACCGGCGGCAGGATGATCGCGATAGGAAGCAGCCGCCGCGCTGCATCGCCACCGATGCGATCGCTGCCCACGATTTCACCCAACGCTCGGTCCGGAGTCGCAGTGAATATTCCGGCACACAAGACGATAAATGCGACGGCGGTCGGCGCGGCCAGCGCGACCGAAT
>JBATAQ010000353.1:0-5994 GCA_049661925.1 Dokdonella sp. | reverse complement strand
GCCGTCGTCGATGCGTTCCGCCAATGCACCGACGCGCGTGGCTATCACCGGCACGAAGAGGCTGGCCAGCTCTGAATAGGTGTAGCTGTAGGTTTCGGCGACGGTCGGCAACAGCAATGCCGCATCGGGTGCCCAATCGGCGAGGCGCAGCGGCAGGTCGGCGCGGTCGTAGTCCAGCACCAGATGCACGCCGGATTCACCGAAGAACTCATGGCCGGCTGCGCCCGCGCCGAGCAGCAGTAAATCGGCATGTTCGCGCAAACCCGACAACGCGGCGGCAAGCAAGTCGCCGCCCTTGCCGGAGCGCAAGCGACCAACCACGACCAACCTCAAGCGGTCACGCTTTGGTGGCGCCGCCGAGGCATTCGTGCCGTTCGGCCAAGCAGCCAAGCCATGCGCAATCACGTGGCCGTCGAGCGCGACGAATTCCGGCGCGAGTTTCAATTCGTTATTGAGTGCGCTGCGGCTGGGCGCGACCAGCGTCGCCTTCGACTCGATGGCCGCAGCCACGAACGCATCGCGCAAGCCTTGCCAATGCTGCGGATCGCGGCTGACGAATTCAAAGCTCTTCGCTTTCAGGTCGGCCTTCAGTTGCGCCGCATCGAAAGCCAGCGACGGATCGCCGAAATCGCGATGCAACAACGGCCACAGCGGATAGTGGTCGTGCACCATCAACAGCGTCGGCAGGCCACTGCGCAGTGCACCGACGCTGTGGCCGATCAAGGACGACACCACCACCGCGGAGACGGAATAGTCCCGACAGATCGCGGCGAACATCGACTGCCAGGCAGCGTTATGCTCGGCCGTGTCGGCGATTGGCAGCGGTAGCGCCACGCTGAGCAGCGGCGGCGCATCGCCACGCGCATCGCGCAATTCCAGCCATTCCCCATGGATGCGTCGCTGCGAACTGCCACGGGCGATCAGCACCAGATGATGGACGTCGGTCCAGGCGCTGGCGAGGTCATCGACCCAGCGTTGAGCACCGCCGCCCCAGCCATGCATGACATGCAGCAGCACCGGTTTGCCATCGACGCCGTACGGAGGTGGCAAGTCGTCCGCGTCGAGCGCCTCGAACATACGCCGCCGCAGCGGTGCCAGTGGCGATGGCGGCAGCGGATCGCGTGGATCGCTCGCGGGCTTCGGGCCGCGCAGAGTCTGGCCATGTGCGGCGACGTAGACGTGATTGACGCTGGCCAGCCGACGCCGCTTGCCGCACCCGGTTTCCGCGATCCACAACGACAGCAACGCGCTGACATCGCCGCTGTCGATCAGTCGATGCTCGCCGTAGGCCAGCACCAGCGCGTCGATGCGATCCGGGTCTGCGTCACTGCTCTCGCCTCCCGGCAATGGCGAGCGGGTCGGCTCCAGATTGTCCAGGGCACCAACCGCGCGTGCATCGGAACCGTGCAAGGCGTGGCTCAGGCGGACCAGCGAATGGGGCGGTAGCGAACTGTCGCTGCGGACGATGGCCAGATCGTCGTTGGGGTAGCGGGACGACAGCGCCGCTGAAAGGCTGGCGGGGTCCGAACCATCGATGTCCGGATGCTGCGCATCGACCGCCAACCCTTCGTCGCACGCGCCGCCGAGCAGGACCAAGGGGCTACCGGCATCGACCTGATCACGCAACTTTTCCAGCCACGACCGCGTCGGCGCGGCTGCGCCGTAGACGCAGAGCCGTACGGAGTGGGATTGCGGGTCGATCAAGATCGCCGGGCCGGGGAAAGGTCGCCAATTATCGGGGATGCCACCGGTAGGGATGCTCTGATCAACCCCACGCAGGCGACATGATGTCAGAAAGGTTCTCACATCGGGGTGGGTGGTGCCGCGCAGGCTGGCCGCCTGGGCAAGCCGTGCGCGTCGATGTGAGGGCCTTTCGGACATCACCCCGTCATTTGAAATCAATACGTTGGGGCCGATCTGTCTGCCCGCAGCCCGGCGTTGCGCCGTCTCGACAGACGTCCATTCTGCCTTCACCGGCGCGCCTTGATCTGCGGGCAGACAGTTCGGTGACGCCTGTGCGGGGTTGATCAGAGCATCCCTCGCTGCCAGCCAAACGACTCGCGCTGCCCGCATCGCGCCACAAGCGCCGCTTCGCCGGCAGGTAAACTGCCCACGCTTTCGCTGCGGGTTTCGATGGGATGCGTTCGATTTTCTGGAGACTGTTGCGCAATCTGGTCCTGATCGGGATCGGCTTCGGCGTGATGTTCGTGCTTCCTTACACGCTCTATCTCGATCATCAGGTGCGTGAGCGTTTCGATGACCTGCGCTGGCAGGCACCGACCCGCGTCTATGCGCGCTCGCTGGAACTGCGCAATGGTTTGCCGATGAGTGCTGACGCGCTGCTGGCGGAACTGGACGCCGCGCGCTATCGCTCTTTGAACGGCGCGTCTGCGCCGGGCAGTTTTGATCGCGACGGCGACCGTTTCAGCATTCGCCGTCGCGACTTTATCGGGCTGGACGGGCGCAACCGCTTGCGCGGCGTCGCGTTGACGATCGCGAATGGACGCATCAGCGGTTTACGCGATGCCGACAACGACCAACCGGTCGCCACCATTGCGCTGGACCCGGCTCGCATCGCAACGCTTTACGGTGCCGCGCAGGAAGAACGCCGCGTGGTCGATGTCGGCTCGCTGCCACCCCTGCTCGTTTCCGGTTTGCAGGCCGTCGAGGATCGCGATTTCAAGGATCACCACGGCCTGGACAGCAAGGCGATCCTGCGCGCGGCGTGGGCAAACCTGCGCGCTGGCAACGTGGTGCAGGGTGGTTCCACGTTGACCCAGCAACTGGTCCGCAACCTCTATCTCACTCGCGACCAGACCCTGTTGCGCAAGGCCAACGAGGCCGCAATGGCGCTGATCATCGAGGCGCGTTATGACAAGCGTCGCATCCTCGACGCTTACGTCAATGAAGTGTTCCTCGGCCAGCAAGGCGGCCAAGCCGTGCACGGGTTTGCGGCGGCCAGCGAGTTCTGGTTTGGACGCGAAGTGGAAAGCATAGGTCCTGCCGAAATCGCGATGCTGGTTGGCCTGGTGCAAGGGCCCAGCTACTACGATCCACGCCGTGCACCGGACCGCGCGCTGGCGCGCCGTAATCTGGTGCTCGATCAGTTTCGCGACACCGGTTTGATCGACGACGCCACCTGGAAGCAGTCACGCGCCTCGGCACTTGGTGTTGTTGCAAAAGGCGCGCTGCCGCGTAATCGATATCCCGCCTTCGTCGATCTGGTCCGCAAGCAGATCATCAAGGACTATCCTGCCGACGCACTCGATGGCGGCGGTTTGAGCGTGTTGACCACGCTGGCACCGTCGGCGCAGAACTTCGCCGAAGCCGCGGTCGACAAGGCGCTGACGACGCTCGGCAAGCGTGGCAGTGAAATTGAAGCAGCCGTCGTCGTCACCGGTGCGCGCGATGGCGAAGTGCAGGCCCTGATCGGTGGCCGCGATCCCGATCACCCCGGTTTCAATCGCGCCCTGACCGCGCTGCGACCGATCGGCTCGCTGGTGAAGCCATTCGCCTATCTGGTCGCGCTGGCACAACCGCAACGCTATTCACTGGCGTCGATCATCAACGACACGCCGGTCGACATGAAGCAGCCGGACGGTTCGCGCTGGCGACCGAAGAATTCCGATGGCGAAGTGCATGGGCCGGTGCTGCTGATCGATGCGTTGGTCAACAGTTGGAACCTGGCCAGCGTCGATCTCGGCATGCGTGTTGGCGTGGATCGGGTGCGCGGTTTGCTGGAATCGTTTGATCTGGAGCGCACGATCAACCCCAACCCCTCGTTGCTGCTCGGTGCCGTTGACCTGAGTCCTCTCGATGTCGCCCAGCTTTACCAATACCTCGCCGCCGACGGTCGGGCGCTGCCCTTGAACAGCGTGCGCGGCGTGCTCGACAGCGCAGGTCGACCGCTCGCTCGCTACGGCGCGAAGCCTGGCGATGGTTCGTACGTGACCGCCGTGCGACTGGTGACCTACGCCTTGCAGCAAGTCACGCGCAGCGGCACCGCGCGCGAAGTGGCCGCCGCCGGGCTCGAGATGCTCAACGCTGCCGGCAAGACCGGCACCAGCGATACCCAGCGCGATTCCTGGTTCGCGGGTTACACCGGCAGCCAACTGGCGGTAGTCTGGCTGGGCCGCGATGACAACAAGCCGACCGGCCTGTACGGTTCGACCGGCGCATTGAAGGTGTGGATCGAATTGTTCCGTCGTTTGCCGAGCCAGCCGCTGCTGTTGTCGCGCGAAGGCCTGCAATTCGCGACGGTCGATGCAGCCAGCGGCAAGAGTACCGATGGCGAATGCGGCGGCGCTCGCGAGCTGCCGTTCGCGGTCGGTTACACGCCGCAGGAACACGAAGGCTGCACCCTGGAAAAGCTCAAGAATTTTTTTCGTAACTCCAATGACGAACCCGTACGGAACTGACATGACTCGAACCATCTCCCGGCTAGCTCTCGGCTTGCTTGCACTGGCTGTCGCTGCCTGCACACCGAACACGCCACCAACACGCAGCGACACACCCAAGCTGGCGCAGACACCCAGTCCGGTTGCCGCGATCCGCGCCGCAGGCACAGGGGACGATTCGGTTGTGCAGGTCGCACCGCTGCGTGACGCTGGCGTCGAAGGCTGGCTGAAGGAAGCAAGTGCCGCTGAAGCCAAGCGCGACTGGCCGGGCGCGATTGCCGCTGCCGAGAAGGCACTCAAACTCGCGCCGAGTGCGCCGGACATCTTGCAGGACCTGGCCGAACTCGAAGTCGCCCGCGGCGGCTACGTGCGAGCCGAGGAGCTGGCCATGAAGAGCTACCGGCTTGGCCCGCAGGTCGGTGCGTTGTGCGCGAAAAACTGGCAGACCCTGGTCGAAACACGCACCGCAATGAACGACGCGATCGAACGCGACAAGGCGATGGCGCAAGTGAAGGCGTGTCGCAAACAAGGACCGATGCGCGGCTGAGCGATCCGTTCTGCCGAACGCTTCAGCCATGTCAGACGACGCGGCCAGCCTGCTTGGCGCGGACGGCCCGTTCGCGCGGGAAGTGGCCGGCTTCGCGCCACGTGCGCAGCAAACCACCATGGCGTGCGCGGTCGAAGAGGCCATCGCCGACCGCCACACGCTGATCGCCGAAGCCGGCACCGGCACCGGCAAGACGTTTGCTTATCTGGTGCCAGCGCTGATGTCCGGTCGCCGGGTGATCGTGTCGACCGGAACGAAAGCCTTGCAGGACCAGTTGTTCCATCGCGACCTGCCGCGCGTGCGCAGCGTGCTCGGCTCGCAATTGAAAGCGGCCTTGTTGAAAGGGCGTGCGAATTACTTGTGCCTGCATCGGATGGAGCTCACTCATCGCGATGGTCGCTTCACCTCACGCGAGCAGGTTGCCCAAATCCAGACCATTCGTGCCTGGGCCAAGCGAACGCTGAGTGGCGACAAGGCCGAACTGGCGGAAATTCCCGAAGACTCGCCGCTGTGGCCACAGGTCACTTCGTCGACCGAAAATTGCCTCGGCTCGGAATGCCCGCAGTTTGCCGATTGCCATGTGGTGAAAGCGCGCCAGGCGGCGCAGGAAGCCGATCTGGTTGTCGTCAATCATCACCTCCTTTTTGCTGATCTCGCGATTCGCCAGGAAGGCTTCGGTGAAATCCTGCCCGGTGCCGACGCCTTCATTCTCGACGAGGCGCATCAGGTGCCGGAACTGGCCGGGCAATTTTTTTCGACCAGCGTGTCGGCGCGACAAATCACCGAACTGGTCCGCGATGCGCAAGCGGAATGCGCGACCGCGACCGGTGCGCTGGCGTCGCTGCAACCCTTGCTCGATCCGTTGCCCTTGTTGATCCAGCGCATTCGCCTGGAAATCGATGGCCTGCCGCCGCGCGCCGCGTTCGCTTTGATCGAACAGAACGCGACGGCGATGAATGATCTCGACGACTTGCGCAGCCAATTGTTTGGCTTGGTCGAAGCGCTGGCCAAGCAAGCCGAACGCAGTCGCGGTTTCGAAGCCTTGCACGA
>JBATAQ010000352.1:0-2126 GCA_049661925.1 Dokdonella sp. | reverse complement strand
TGCTTCGCCAGTACTTCCCGAAAGGCTCGACCTGACCAGGATCAGCGAGCAGGAACTGGCGCGCGTGGAGCAAGAACTCAACCAGCGGCCACGCAAGCGGTTAGGATTCAAAATACCCGAAGAACTTTTCCTTCGTTCCCTCAAACGTGTTGCACTTCGGACTTGAACTCACCCAGGATGGTCTCGCGAAGCATGATCAGCACGTACTTTGGGGCGGAAGGAGAAAAGCGACTCGGATTCGAGCCCGGATACAAGCTGATTGAATTCTGCGGCCGAGCTTGGGATGCCGCGTGCCTGCAATCATATCGCGCCGCACGTGCCGTTCGCACGGCCAGCGCTGCCCAAGTCCGGCAGCCATTGCGGCGGACTACGGCCAGCATGCCAGCCTACGGCGACAGTCTTGCGGCGTTTCGGTGCCCCTTTGTGGACATTCCGGCGGAAAAAGACGCCGATCCTATTGACCGTTAGGTCAAAAAAAGGGAAGCTCGACGCGCGATTTCACAGTTTTTTACGTTTTGGGTGGCGCGCAAGGTATTCTTTACGTGCTTCCCACGTTCTTCCGGTACGAACTGGCCGGCGTGTTGCCCTCCATCACACCAACAATCGGAATAGCCATGAACAATATGAAATTGAATCTCCTTGGTCGCACTCACTACGCTGGCAAGGCTGGTCTCGCCGCCTTGGTCGTGGCCGCCTCGATGACCATCGCCTCACCGCAGGCGATGGCCGTGGCAGTCTGCTTTAATACGCCAATTACGGTCCCGCAGTCGACTGCGGGCATATATGTCAATCTTTTCACTGGCGTCACGGGTGCCAGCGCGGGTGCTACAGCGGATTGGGATTTCAATCCCTGGGGTGCGACGACCCTCAATCTGTTTTCACCGGGTGCACCGCAGGGCCATGTTTCGTCAGGTGGCGTCATCAGTGACCTGCCGACCGGGACGCTGGTAGATGGATCGAGCACCTACACGGCGGGCGCGAGTAGCGCACTTGCGATGGGCACGTACCGTGCCGGTGTCAATCCTGGCTACATGGGCGTGCGATTCGCCCAAGCCGGCGTGACCTACTATGCTTGGGTCAGCATGACCACCATCGGCCCACAGGGAACGCCGGCAACGATCAATAGCTGGTGCTTCCAGAACACGCCCGATACAGGCATTACCGTCGGCACGACGCCCGTGTCGCTGCAGAATTTCTCGGTCGAGTAAATCTCGTCGCTGTAAACATGTGAGGAGATGCCCCGCAGATGCGGGGCATTTTCGTTGTGTCGCTGCTGATCGGTCTGACGCGTGCTTACGACGCGACCAGACTGGAATTTTCGACGATCAGGCATGGCTTCTGACGTAACTATTCCAACGCAACCGCCTCTGCCAGCGTGTTTCTCAGTTCGGCCTCATTCATCGTTGGGAGCATCTGTTCTGTGTCGGCAAATTGGCCGCGAGCAGCTCACTCTTCAGAATCGTCGACGAGCCAGACTTGCTGAAGACGAGCACGGCACCGCCATACGACGCGTCCAGTACAGCCGCTTGCCAGTGGTCGCCGTGGTCGTCATCGAAACTGCGCATGAGTGAAGCTCCGTGTCGGGTCCGGGATGTTCCGGGATCGTACCGCCATGCATGATCAGCACATGGCTTGCCGCGGTAGGATAAAGACGAGTCTTTTTCGAGCCCGCCACATGTCTGCGATCACCTGCGTTGAAGATCTGCGTCGCCTGTATCTGCGGCGCGTACCGCGAATGTTCGTCGACTATTGCGAATCGGGGTCGTGGACCGAGTCGACCTTGCGGGCCAACCTTAAGGACCTGGCGCAGATCAAGTTGCATCAACGCGTTGCGGCAGGCGTGGATGGCTGCGATGTCCGCAGCACCTTATTGGGCCAGCGCGTCGCCTTGCCGGTCGCTCTCGCGCCGGTGGGCATGACTGGCATGCAGTGGGCCGACGGTGAAATGTTGGTAGCGCGCGCCGCTGCGGATTTCGGTGTGCCGTACATGCTGTCGACGGTGAGCGTGTGTTCCGTGGAGGACGTGGCTGCATTTACGCGGCGTCCGTTCTGGTTCCAGTTGTACATGATGCGCGATCGCGATTTCATCGAGCGATTGATCGAACGCGCGAAGGCGGCTGGCTGCT
>JBATAQ010000351.1:0-3245 GCA_049661925.1 Dokdonella sp. | reverse complement strand
TTCATCGCACGACCGACCCGGCTAGGGCGCATCTTTGGGTACCGTTTCTGTGCGAGCAGAAAGGGTACTCGCGCGCCGGCAGGCGCGAGAAACGCTTGACCAGTCTGGCGATAGCCAAACACCAGAGCACGGACAGTAGCCCGGCGAAACGCTCGAGCAGTCTGGCGTCAGCCAACCAAAGTCCGCGCAGCGGGCTTAACCAAAAAACCAGTAGCAGACAAAAATCGACGCGACCACGCCGGCGAAATCCGCGAACAACGCACAACCCACCGCATGCCGTGCGCGCTTGATGCCGACCGCGCCAAAGTAGACGGCCAACACATAGAACGTCGTTTCGGTACTACCCTGCATGGTCGCGGCGAGTAGCGCCGGAAAGCTGTCGACGCCTTGCGATTGCATGGTCTCGATCAGCATCGCTCGCGCCGCGCTTCCTGACAGCGGTTTTACCAGCGCGGTCGGTAGTGCATCAACGAAGCGGTTGTCGAGACCGACGCTGTCGACCAGCCAGCGAATGCCGTTGAGAACGAGGTCGAGCGCACCGGACGCACGCAACACGCCGACGGCGCAGAGCATTGCGACCAGATACGGCAGCAGATTCTTCGCGACATCGAAACCTTGCTTCGCGCCTTCGATGAAACTGTCGTAAACCGCTACCTTGCGAATCGCGCCGGCGACGAGAAATCCCAGAATCACACCGAACAAAATGAGGTTGCCGAGCAGCGAGGACAGCGACGACAGCGCGGCGGCAGACAGCGTGCCAAGCACCGCAACGAATCCACCAAGCAGCAACGCGGTTCCACCCAGCCACGCCAGCACAACCGGATTCCACAAGCGCAGGCGTTGCATAAAGGCGACGGCAAGCAGGCCTGCCAACGTCGATGCACTGGTCGCCAGCAGGATCGGCAGGAACACCATGGTCGGGTCGGCCGCACCCTGCTGCACGCGATACATGAAGATCGATACCGGCAGCACAGTCAGCGACGACGCGTTCAAGACCAGGAACAGGATCTGCGCATCCGTCGCGCGTTCCGGGTCCTGGTTCAAGGTCTGCAGCTCGCGCATTGCGCGCAAACCAATTGGCGTCGCCGCGTTGTCCAGACCCAATCCATTCGCCGCGAAGTTGAGTGTGATCAAGCCAATTGCCGGATGACCGCGCGGCACGCCCGGCATCAAACGTGCGAACAGCGGACCCAACCAGCGTGCCAGGGTGTCGATCAATCCGGCCTGTTCGCCAATGCGCAGAAAACCCATCCACAAGGTCAGCGTGCCGAACAGCAGAACCATCACCTCGACCGACAATCGCGCCATGTCGAACAGACTCGCCACCATCGCCGCAAACACGGTCGAATTGCCCTGCCACCAACTGGCGCAGGCGGCGACTGCGGCTACCGCGAAGAATCCGAACCAGAGTCGATTGAGCATGCTGATCTTATGACGGTACCCGTGAGTGTGCGGTCGATCATAGGCGTTTCAGTCTTGTCGGCAATCGCTCGAATCGAGGCGGGCACAAGCGTAGGATGTGAATGGCACGGGCCGACGGTCGTCGATTCAGACCGACAGTGGCTTTTGCGAAAACGATCAGCGCAACGCTGATCCCAACGGCGATGGGGTGTCGATGCTTGGCGGCCATCGCAATCCGCACACAGTCGAGGGGGAGTCATGAACTGGTTTCTGATGGCATTGAAGAAGTACGCGACGTTTTCCGGACGTTCGCGTCGCAGTGAATATTGGTTCTTCGTTTTGTTCTACCTGATCATCTACGTCGTGCTCGCCATCATCGATGGCGTTGCGGGAACGATGAGCTCGGAAAGCCGATTCGGCTTGCTCAGCGGCCTGTTCGCACTGGCCATGCTGATTCCGTCGCTGGCGGTCGGTGCACGTCGCCTGCATGACACCGGGCGTAGCGGCTGGTGGCAGTTGATTGGCCTGATACCGTTGATCGGGTTCATCGTGCTGATCGTGTTCTACGTGCAGGACAGCCACCCTGGCTCGAACCAGTACGGGGCCAACCCGAAGGAAGTCGCCGCTTGATCAATGGCACCGCCGCGTCCGCTATCGAGCACAGACGGGCGCGGCGGTGCACTTGCTCGCGCGCTTCATTAGCGCGTCGGCGGTCAGACGGCGTAGAGATCCACGTAGTCGTTGACTGCCATCGCTTCGAGTTTCACCTGAGTCAGCGAGCAATCGAGAATTTCCTGTTGTCGTTCGACCGATAGCCGGCGTGCCAGGTTGGTCCTGAATTTCTCGACCAGCAGCGGCATGCCTTCCGCGCGCCGGCGCCGATGGCCAATGGGATATTCGACGACGACTTCGGGCAGCGTGCTGCCATCGGTTAGTTCAACCGTCAGCGCATTCGCGATCGAGCGCTTTTCCGGATCGTGGTAATCGGCGGTAAAAGCCTGGTCCTCAAAACAGGTGATGCGTTCGCGCAATGCGTCGATACGCGGATCAGCGGCCACATTGTCTTCGTAGTCCGTCGCCGTCAGCCGTCCAAAGATCAGTGGCACGGCGACCATGTACTGGATGCAGTGGTCGCGATCGGCGGCGTTCGCCAATGGGCCTTGCTTGTCGATGATGCGCAGGCAGGCTTCGTGGGTGCGGATGCGAACGCTGCGGATCGCATCGCTGTCCAGGCCGCGCTCGGCCAGCATCGCGTGGATCGTCATTGCCGCTTCGACCGCTGTCTGCGCGTGGAACTCGGCCGGAAAGCTGATCTTGAACAGGATGTTTTCCATCACGTAGCTGGCATAGCTGCGCTGGAAAACAAACGGCTTGCCGCCAAACGACACGTCGTAGAAGCCCCAGGTTTTCGCCGTCAAGGCGGAGGGATAACCCATCTCGCCGGTCTGCGCGATCAGTGCCAGGCGCACCGCGCGACTGGTCGCGTCACCGGCCGCCCAGCTCTTGCGCGAGCCGGTATTCGGCGCGTGCCGATAGGTGCGAAGACTTTGCCCATCCACCCAGGCCAGCGACATCGCTGCCAGCATCTGTTCGCGCGACAAGCCCAGCAGTTGCCCGACGACCGCGGTCGATGCGACCTTGACCAGGATGACGTGATCCAGCCCGACCTTGTTGAACGAATTTTCCAGCGCGATGCAGCCCTGGATTTCGTGCGCCTTGATCATCGCGGCCAGTACATCCTTCATCAGCAATGGCGGACGACCGGCAGCGACGTTGTTGCGACTGATCCAGTCGGCGACTGCGAGGATGCCGCCGAGGTTGTCGGATGGATGCCCCCATTCCGC
>JBATAQ010000350.1:0-5635 GCA_049661925.1 Dokdonella sp. | reverse complement strand
CCGTGCTGCGTATCGAGGCTCTTCTCACGCAACACATCGAACGTGGTCCAGCGCGATTTGTCGGCCGGAATCGGATTGGCGGCGATCCACTTGGCGTTGACGTAGTCGCTGAAGTTGGCACACGCGTTGGTGTTGCTGTCCAGTTCGCTGACGTCGAATGCGCCGTTGGAGATGTCGTTGGACGTATCTCTGGCGACTGCATCGCGCTTGACCGCCGGCGCACAAGCGGCCATGGCTGCGGCCAGCGTCAGTGCGACGACGAGAGGTTTGAGGGCGTTCTGTTTCATGGCTGGATCCTGGTGAGGGGTCTTGCGGGCTTTGCAAGACTGTGGGTTTCGGAATGGGCAGGATTTGCGTCGTCAAGTCGCGCAATGGCGCAACGACGACGGCAGATCAAGGGTGGAAACCGGTGAAGCGTGCCTTGACTGCGTGGGGCTTCGACAGTGGCGGAAGTCACTGGAACAGCTTATCGCACGCCTGGTTTAGCCGACGTTGCCACATCTTTCGACGGTCCTGCGCACCCAGGGATGCTCTGAGCAACCCCAGCGCATTCGGTTCGGTGTCATCTTCATCGGGGCGCCGTGATCAAAACAGCAGGGACGACATCTTGCGGCGACAACTGCCGACGACATCGGCGTCATCGATGATCGCGAACGCTGCGATAAGGCGCTTCTTGGCGAGACCATCGCTCCATTGGCGATCCGCCTTCAGGATGGCCAGGAACTGATCCAGCCCGGCTTCGGCTTCGCCGCTGGCAACCAGTCGCCCGCCGAGCTGGTCGCGCGCTTCAAAATCGCGTTCGTCTTTCTCGATACGCGACCTTAGCTCCGCAACCGATGCTTCTCCGGCGGCCAGCTTTGCGAATTCGAGTTGTGCGCGCAGGCGCACGGCGCGATCATCCGTTTCGAGATTGGCCGGCAGCGTTTCCAGTTGCGTGGCTGCGTCATCGCTGGCACCGGATTTCATCAGTGCGACGGCAAGGTCGAGTCTGTGCTCGGCGCGATCCGGCTCGGCCGTGACGAGTGCTTGCAGGCGAGTGACGGCAGCCTCCGCCGTTTCCTCAACCACGGCGGCTTGCGTATTGGCGATTTCCGGCGCTGTTGCCGGTTGCGCGTGGCGAGTCAAGAATTCGATGAGCTGATCTTCCGGCAGCGGCCCGGCAAATCCATCGACCGGTTGGCCCTGCGACATCAGGACGACGGTCGGGATGCTTTGAATCTGGAACATCGCACCGACCTGGGTTTCCTTGTCGACATCCACGCGCGCCAGCCGAACGCTACCGTGGAAACTGGAAACCACCTTTTCGAGCAGGGGATCGAGGGTGGCGCTGGTCGGGCTGCGCGGCGACCAGAAGTTGATCAGGATCGGCGTATCGAACGAGGCATCGATCACCTCGGCCTCGAACTTCGCGGTCTCGGCATCGAAGACGATGGGCAGGTTCGGCAACGGATCAGTCACGGCAAGCTCCATGGAAAATGTCCGCTCAGAGGTCGGGTTCAAACCGACGAAATTCAACCGCTCAGCGTTACGACGTGCCGTGCATCAGGCTGATTGCAACGGCCTCGGCGACCTTGATGCCATCGACTGCTGCGGAAAGAATCCCGCCTGCATAGCCCGCGCCTTCGCCGGCAGGGTACAGGCCGCGCGTGTTGATGCTTTGCAGGTCGTCGTCGTTGCGACGAATGCGGATCGGCGAAGAGGTGCGGGTTTCCACGCCGGTCAAAAGCGCGTCGCGCTGGTAGAAACCGCGTATCTGACGGTCGAATGCGGGCAGGGCTTCGCGGATCGCCGTGATCGCATAGTCGGGCAGGGCGGTGGAGAGATCGCCCAGACGAATGCCCGGTGTGTAGGACGGAATGACGGAGCCAAGTTCGCGCGAAGCTACGCCGTCGACAAAGTCGCCCACCTTTTGCGCCGGCGCGCGGTAGTCGCGGCCACCGAGCTCGAATGCGCGTTCTTCCCATTGCCGTTGCAGGGCGACTCCGGCAAGTACATCGCCGGGATAGTCTTTTTTCGGTGTGATCGCGACGACGATGGCGCTGTTGGCATTGCGTTCGTCGCGCGAGTATTGGCTCATGCCATTGGTGACGAGGCGGCCCGGCTCCGACGCCGCCGCAACGACAGTTCCACCTGGGCACATGCAGAAGCTGTAGACCGAGCGCCCGTTCTTGGCGTGGTGGACGAGCTTGTAGTCGGCTGCGCCGAGCAGCGGATGACCGGCGCTCGGTCCATAGCGAGCGCGATCAATCAGCCCTTGCGGATGCTCGATGCGAAAGCCGATCGAGAAGGGCTTCGCTTCGACGTAAACGCCGCGCTGCTGCAGCATCGCAAAGGTGTCGCGTGCGCTGTGACCGATGGCGAGAATGACGTGGTCGCTGCGCAGTTCCCCGCCATCGGCGAAGCGTAGTCCGCGAACATGACCATTTTCGATCACGATGTCGTCGACGCGCTGGCCGAAACGAAACTCGCCGCCCAGCGCTTCGATATCGGCGCGCATGTGCTCGACCATCTTGACCAGTCGAAACGTGCCGATATGCGGCTTGCTGACGGTGAGGATTTCCGCCGGCGCGCCCGCCTTCACGAATTCTTCGAGCACCTTGCGACCGTAGTGCTTCGGATCCTTGATCTGGCTATACAACTTGCCGTCGGAGAACGTGCCGGCACCGCCTTCGCCGTATTGCACGTTCGATTCTGGATCGAGTACGCCCTCGCGCCAGAACGCCCAGGTGTCGCGCGTACGTTCGCGCACCGCCTTGCCGCGCTCGACGATGATCGGCCGTAACCCCGCCTGTGCCAGGATCAGGCCGGCCATGATCCCACACGGCCCGGTGCCGATGACGACAGGGCGCAGCGCGGATTCACGCAGAGGCGCGGCTCGCGCATCGGCGACCGGATGGTACGAGCTATCCGGTGTCTCCAGCACCTGCGCATCGTGGCGGAACCGGATGAGCAGGTCGTCGTCATGCGTCGTACGTACATCAATCGTGTAGGCGAACAGGATCGCCGACTTGCGCCGCGCATCGACACCACGCCGGGCCACGCTGAAGTCAATCAACTCCGATTCGTTCAATTCCAGCCGTGCCAGGACGGCAGCGCGCAATGCGGCGTCGTCGTGCTCCAGCGGCAACTTGATTTCAGTAATGCGGACCATGCAATTCGAGGGCGGCCCGTTAGCCGATGGCGGAATCGTGGGACGTTACCAATCGGTCCCGATTCGCGCCACCACGATACCGCTTGACAGTGTTTGATGCAATGTACAAAATGTACGCTCAAAATTACATTAAGTCATGAGTGAGTTACGTCTATGAAATCGTCAATCTGGTTATGGGTTCTCGTTCCGTTCGGCGTCGGCTTGCTGGTTCTGTTGTCCACACAAGGTCTATTGATTGACCGTCATCTCGGCGTGATCGGATCGCTGCTCCTGCTGGTCACGGCCTGGGTTCTACTTTGGTTGGGAACGCGCGGACTCTGGGACAAAGGGCAGGAAAACCAGCAAAGCACGATTTCACTGGCCGAAAAGGAGACCTGGGCCGCGCTGTTCTTCACCGCCTTCGTCGGCATCTTCCTCGCCAGCGAACTCAATGTGATTGCGTTTGCCTCGTCGGCAGGCGAACTGCGCGGCCTCGGCAAGGTCGTCACGATGACGGTGATCGCGTGGATCATCCTGTCGGCCGTGTTGCGCCAACGTTCCGGCCAGCGCGTCAAAAGTGATGAGCGCGACCGTGAAATCCAGCGTCGGGCCGATGCCGCAGGACATACGGCGATCTGCTTGCTGGTCATCATCATCGCGGTGACGCTGGGGCTGACGCCAGTGTCTCGACTCGCCTGGGCAACGCCACTGTTGATTGCAAATTTGCTGATTCTCGCGCTGATCGTATCGTCGCTCGTCAGCCTCGCGATTGCCGCTAGTGCTTACTGGCGTGATCGCCGATGAGCGGGACGCTAATTCAGAACCGAATTCGGCGGCTGCGCTTTGACAACGGCGAGCTGACCCAGGAAGCGCTTGCCAATCAGGTTGGCATCACCCGCCAGACCGTCATTGCACTGGAAGCCGGCAAGTACGCGCCGTCGCTGGAACTCGCCTTTCGGCTCGCCCATGCCTTTGGCGTCGGCGTAGACGAGGTGTTCCAGTGGCAGCCAGACGACGACTGAGTTGTTCACCGGCTGGCTTGTTGGGTCGCTCCTCGCAAAGTATTTGTCGCACTGCATCATGCTGCGCTAGGCTGGCGATCTTTCCGCAAGCTGCCGGCGTCGCTCGACCATGCAAGAAGCCTACGATCCGAAGTCCATCGAAGCCGCCGCGCAAGGCTATTGGGATCGCACGTGCGCATTCGAGGTGAGGGAGGATTCGCCGAAGCCGAAGTTTTTCTGCCTTTCGATGCTGCCGTATCCGTCCGGCGCACTGCACATGGGACATGTGCGCAACTACACGATCGGCGATGTGATCAGCCGCTACCAGCGCATGATGGGCCGCAACGTGATGCAGCCGATGGGCTGGGACGCGTTCGGCCTGCCAGCCGAGAACGCCGCGATCGCGCGCAAAACCGCGCCGGCGAAATGGACCTACGCCAACATCGAGCACATGCGCGAGCAGCTCAAGACGATGGGCTACGCCATCGACTGGTCGCGCGAATTTGCGACCTGCAATCCGGACTATTACGTCCACGAGCAGCGCATGTTCACGCGCCTGATGAAGAAGGGGATGGTGTACCGCAAGAACTCGGTGGTGAACTGGGACCCGGTCGACCAGACCGTGCTGGCCAACGAACAGGTGATCGATGGTCGTGGCTGGCGTTCCGGCGCAGTTGTCGAGAAGCGCGAGATTCCGCAGTGGTTCCTGAAGATCACCGCCTATGCGGATGAGTTGCTGGATGGCCTCGATCACTTGCCGGGATGGCCGGATTCGGTAAAGACCATGCAGCGCAACTGGATTGGTCGTTCGCAGGGCCTGGAAATCCAGTTCGCAGTGAAAGGCGAGGACGCGCCGGTCACCGTATTCACGACACGTCCCGACACCTTGATGGGCGTCACCTTCCTGTCGGTTGCTGCCGAGCATCCGCTGGCGCTCAAGGCCGCTGCGGATAGTGCAAACGTCAGGGCGTTCATCGACGAATGTCGCCACGGCGGCACCTCTGAAGTGGACATGGAAACGCAGGAAAAGAAGGGCATCGATACCGGCATTTCGGCAATCCATCCGATCACTGGCGAAAAAATTCCGGTCTGGATCGGCAACTTCGTGCTGATGAACTACGGTACCGGCGCGGTCATGGGTGTGCCGGCACACGACCAGCGCGACTGGGAGTTCGCGACCAGGTACGACCTTTTCATCAAGATGGTGATCGTCAGTCCCGCCGTCCGAGACGCCGTGCGCGAGCTGGCCAAGGATGTCGAGAACAATGCCGATGTGATGAGCACGGCGCTGGGTGTGAGTCCCGCGCTGGATGTCATCGAGCCAACTGCAGTGGATATCGTGCAGGAGTTCGAACGCAACGTGATCACCGAGGGTGCCTATACGGACACTGGTTATCTGGTGAATTCCGGCGACTACGACGGCATGGATTTCCGCGAGGCGTTCGATGCATTGGCAACGCGTCTGGAAGCGGACGGCAAAGGCACGCTTCGTACCAACTACCGA
>JBATAQ010000349.1:0-1893 GCA_049661925.1 Dokdonella sp. | reverse complement strand
ATGATCGCCAACCATCGCAACGAATCGATATGGAGCCTGATGCGCGCCTGTCCCTACGTGATCGACGGGTTACGCGGCGCCGGCTTTCGTGGCGGTTGGCTGGATTGTGCCAAGCCCAGGCTGCTGTCATGAGAGTTCCCGATCAAGCTGCATCGCGCGCTGGCGTGCCGTTCGATGTGTTCGAGCGGCAGCGGCTGGAAAACGTCAGACCACCAAGCTGGATCAATCCGAAACCAGCGGATCGCTATAACCTGGTCATCATTGGTGCGGGACCTGCGGGCCTTGTCGCAGCGCGAGGCGCGGCCGGACTTGGTGCACGCGTTGCCTTGATCGAACGTGATCTGATTGGTGGCGATTGCCTCAACGTCGGCTGCGTGCCATCCAAGGCGCTGATCCGCACTGCGCGCGTCTACGCCGACATGCGCACGGCCGATCACTACGGCGCGAACGGACCCGACGATATCGACGTCGATTTCGAAAAGGCGATGACACACATGCGCCAGCGGCGTGCGCGAATCAGCCGTTCGGATTCCATATCCGATCTCGCCCACGCCGGCGTGGACGTATTCCTTGGGGCGGCGCACTTCACTTCAGCCAACACGATCAAAGTGGACAACACCACCCTGCGCTTTCGCAAGGCAATGATCGCGACTGGTGCTCGCCCCGACACGGCGAAAATTCCGGGCCTGGAAGAAGCCGGTTATCTGACCAATGAAAATGTGTTCAACCTGACCCAACTGCCCCCGAGTCTGCTGGTGATCGGTGGTGGTCCACTTGGTTGTGAACTGACCCAGGCCTTTTCGCGTTTTGGCGCGAAGACCACCATCGTGCAGGACCAGCCGCTGTTCCTTCCAAAAGAGGAACGCGACGCGGCGCAGTTGCTGTCCGATGCGTTCGCGCGCGATGGCATTGAAGTACGACTCAATACCAAAGCCGTGAAAGTCCACATGGAGGATGGCAAGAAGGTCGTCCACCTCGTCAGCGACGACTATCACAGTTCGGTCGCGGTGGATCAAATCCTCACCGGCGTCGGTCGTCTTCCGAACATTGAAGGCTTGAACCTGGCCGCTGCAGGCATCGACGCCAACAGTGAAATCGGCATCACGGTCGACGATTTCCTGCGCACCAGCAACCGAAATGTCTACGCGGCTGGTGACGTGTGTCTCGACAACAAGTTCACCCATACCGCAGAAGCTACCGCGCGCATCGTCGTACGCAATGCGCTTTTCCCGGGACGACAGCGTGTCAGCGACCTGGTCATTCCGTGGTGTACCTACACCGACCCGGAAATCGCCCACGTTGGCCTTTACGTGCGTGAAGCCAATCGACAGGACATCCCGATCCGGACCTTTACCGTGCCAATGCATGAAGTCGACCGCGCCATCCTTGACGACGAACAGACCGGCTTCGTGAAAATCCACGTCGCCCAGAAATCCGATCGCATCCTCGGCGCAACCATCGTCGCCAGTCATGCGGGCGAAATGATCAACGGCATCACACTGGCCATGGTCGCGGGAATTGGACTTGGCAAAGTGGCCAGCGTGATTCATACCTATCCCACCCAGGCCGAAGCGATCCGTCACGCTGCCAATGCCTACCAACGCACGCGACTGACACCATTTCTGCACGGACTGATGCGCCGCTGGTTAAGGCGCTGAGTCGCAGTATCGATCTGTCAGTTCGCAGCGCCTCGTGTCCACCTCACTCGGACGGCATGCGGTTTTTGCCACATCCCACTAACCAAGGAGTCTCCCATGGACATCGGCATGATCGGACTGGGCAAGATGGGCGCCAATATGGCGCAACGATTGATCAAGGGCGGCCATCGCGTCGTCGGCTTTGATCCCCGCGAGGAAGCGCGCAAAGCGCTCGAGGACGAGGGCGGCGAAACGG
>JBATAQ010000348.1:0-104372 GCA_049661925.1 Dokdonella sp. | reverse complement strand
GCTGATGTAGCCCTTCTCCTGCGCGTCGGCGAGTTGTGCGGAATAGTCGTAGCCCGCGACTTCGCCGCTCTTGACGTGCTTGAGGAACTTGCGTTCGATCGGCTCGGAAGCGATGACGTCGGGCAGGATCTTGTTCATTCGCCCAATCGGATTGTTCGCGGTCGGGGTCAGGTAGGTCAATTCGCACAGGCGCGAACGCGCTTCGTTCGGTGCGGTCATGATCGCGGCAACGCGACGGCCCAGACGATCCGTCGGCGGAACCTCGCGACGACCAAGCGGGAACACCAGCACGCGCAGCAGCCATGCAACCGGACGCACAGGGAAGTTGCGCAACACGCCGTCGATGGCCATCTGCATGCGCCACACACACTCGTGGAACGCCCATGCCAGCAAAGCCTGGTCAGCGACCGGTCGGCCCTGATCTTCGTAGCGCTTGAGCATTGCCGAAGCGATGTAGAGATACGACAGCACATCGCCGAGGCGACCGGAAATCTTTTCCTTGAATTTGAGCTTGCCGCCCAGCACCAGCATCGAGGTATCGGCCATCAAGGCCAATGCCGCCGAATAGCGGTTGAGCTTGCGATACATGCGCCGTGTGTAGGGATCGCCTGGCGCCGCGCCGATCCGCGAATGCAGGATGCCGTGGATGAAGCTGCGGGCCGCATTGGAAACGCCGAAACCGATGTGCTGGAACAGGACCTTGTCGAACGCCTTGAGGCTTTCCGCGTAATCGGGCAGGGCAGCCGCCTGCATTTCCTTGAGCACGTACGGATGGCAGCGAATTGCGCCCTGGCCGAAGATCATCAGGCAGCGCGTCATGATATTGGCGCCTTCCACGGTAATCGCGACAGGCACCGCCTCCCAGCTTCGAGCGAGATAGTTGCCTGGGCCAAGAATCACACCCTTGCCGCCATGCACGTCCATTGCGTCCTTGGCGATTTCTCGCGCCCATTCGGTGGCGTGATACTTCGCGATTGCCGACGGCACCGCGGGTTTCTCGCCTCGATCAACTGCGGCAGCAGTCGACTGGGCAAGCGCCGTCGTTGCGTAGGCGTAGCCGCCGATGCGTGCGAGCGCTTCTTCGACGCCTTCGAAGCGACCAATGGCAAGGCCAAACTGCTTGCGGATGCGTGCATACGCGCCAGTAGCCGCCACGGCAGCACGAGCACCACCGGCCGAGTTGGACGGCAAGGTGATCGAGCGACCGATCGACAGGCACTCGACCAGCATGCGCCAGCCTTCGCCGATCATGTCTTGCCCGCCAATGATCTGGCTAAGTGGCAGGAACACGTCCTTGCCGCGCAACGGACCGTTCTGGAACGTGATGTTGAGCGGAAAGTGGCGACGACCGATTTCGAGGCCTTCGGTATCGCGTGGCATCAGGCTGAGAGTGATGCCGCGATCTTCCACTTCGCTCAGCAAGTGATCCGGATCGAGCAAGCGGTAGGCCAGGCCGATCACCGTCGCGACGGGAGCCAGGGTGATGTAGCGCTTGTCGAAGGTGAGGCGGACGCCGAGCACTTCCTCGCCGTTCCACTGGCCCTTGCAGACAATGCCGTAATCGGGCAACGATGTCGCATCGGAGCCTGCGAACGGGCCGGTCAGGGCGAAGCAGGGAATTTCCCGGCCATCGGCAAGACGCGGCAGGTAGTGGTCTTTCTGATCTTCGGTGCCGTAGTGCAGCAGCAATTCCGCCGGTCCCAGCGAATTGGGCACACCAATCGAGACCGCTACGGTCGAGGACAGTGTCGACACCTTCTGCAACACCGCCGAATGCGCCAGTGCCGAAAATTCCAGGCCGCCGTAACGCTTGGGAATGATCATTCCGAAGAACTTGTTGGTCTTCAGATATTCCCACATGTCCGCAGGCATGTCGGCCAACTCGTGGGTGATTTCCCAATCGTCGATGGTGCTGCACAAAGTCTCGACTTCGTTGTCGAGAAATGTTTGCTCGTCGTGGGTCAGTTCGGCCTTGGGCTGGTCAAGCAGCACCTTCCATTTCGGCATGCCGGTGAACAGTTCGCCTTCGAAACCAACCGTGCCGGCGTCGAGCGCCGTCTGCTCGGTGTCGGAAAGCTGAGGGGTGATCTTGCGATACACCTTCAGCATCGGCGCGCTGATCTTGCGACGACGAAAGTCGGGCAGGTTCAGCGGCACGGCGATCAGTGCGAACACGATCAAGGGCAACGCGATGGCCAGCGTTGGCGATTTCGCAATGATGCCGACGACGATGATCGCGGCGGCCGTGGTGACGCTCCAACTGCGCAACGAAACGCGAAGGTAGGCAGCCGTGATCGAAACGATCAGGGCAGCGAGCAGGGGCAGCAGGTAAATCATTTCCGTTCTCCCGGTCGATTAGGGTAAATCAGCACAGCGAGGCGATGAATTCGCCGACCTGCGCCGTGAATGCAGCATTGTCGTCGCCGGCCACCATGTGGGTGGCCTTGGGGACGGATACGTGGCGGGCGTGCGGTGCCAGCTTCAGGAACTCTTCGATGGTGGCGTTTGATACAACGTCACTGGCCGTGCCGCTGACCAGCAGCATCGGCACGTTGATGGCGCGAGTTGCGGCGAACAAGCGCGGCTGGTAGCGCTCGACATCCCCAGACACGACGTCAAGAAGATTCGGGTCCCAATGCCAGCGCAATCGACCATCGGCGTGGTGTACCAGCAACTGGCGTAGTCGCTCCGGCGGTTTGCTACGGCTGCGATGCGGCAGGTAGGCGGAAATTGACGCGGCAGCTTCGTCGAATGTGGCGAAGCCATCAGGATGGCTGCGCATGAACTCGATGATGCGTTCCACGCCGGCGGCTTCCCAGCGCGGCGTTACGTCGACCAGCACCATTGCCTTGAATAGTGGTGAGCCACGACTTTCCCCTTCGGCGATCAGGCCGAGCAGACCGCCCATCGACGCGCCGACCAGAACTGGCGGGCGATCCAGCCATGCCGTAACGGCGACCAGGTCATCGCGAAACTGATCCATCGAATAGTTGCCGCCGTCCAGCCAGTCGCTGTCTCCGTGGCCGCGAAGATCGATGCTGACACATCGATGGCCGGCTTCGGCGAAGCGACGGGCAGTGCTCGTCCAGGCCCCGCGTGTCTGACCGAAGCCGTGGCAAAACAGGATGGGTTCACCATCACGGTTGCCCCATTCCTCGAACTCCAGGCTAATGCCATCTGCCGTGCGCAGCCGGTGGCAGCGCGATTCGTCGACGAGTGTCGTGGCTGGAAGTGCAGGCATGCCGGGAAGTATGTTGGACCAGTCCATTCAAGTCAATACGCATGCGTATGGTTGGTTCATGGGTGCCGACTTGGGGATTGCTCCGGCATACTCCGCCAATGAGCAGCACCGCCCTGCAAACCGAGCCCAAAGGAAGACTCAGCGCCGCCGACTGGGAACAGGCTGCGCTGGACGTTTTGGCCGAGTCTGGTGTGGCTGCCGTGGCCGTCGAGCCGCTGGCGCGCCGGCTGGGCGTGACCAAGGGTAGTTTTTACTGGCACTTTCCGAACCGCGATGCGTTGTTGTTGGCTGCGATCGAGCGCTGGGAAAAAGGCGACGAAGCCGACATTCTCGTCCCCGCGGAATCGATCGCCGATCCACAACAGCGCTTGCGCGAGCTGATTCATCAGGTCAGCTTCGAGCGCCAGTCGCACGCCATCTTCGCGGCTTTGCTCAAGGCGCTCGACCAGCCGTTGATCCAGCCAATGATCGAGCGCGTATCCGAGCGACGCCTGGATTTTCTCAGCGCTGCGTTTCGCGATGCTGGCCATGATGCAAAAGCCGCCATCAACCGGGCCCGGCTTACCTACACAGCGTATGTGGGCTTCCTGCAGTTGTCCCAGATCGGCCAACCGCGCATGAACCACGACGAGTTCGAGGCCTACATCGCCGATTTCATCGAAACGCTGATTCCCGTGTGACGCTAGGGCTTGCCTGAATCGCGCGGCGCCGATAATGTCCTTTGATCACCATCATGGCGCCGCCGCGCCCACAGGACATCATGCCCAGCCAGCTTGCCGCCTTGAACGAGTGGGTCGATTCTGTCGCCCGATTGACGCGTCCTGACCAGATTCACTGGTGCGATGGATCCGACGCCGAGTTCGCCGACCTGGTCGCGTTGATGGAGAAGACTGGTGACCTGATTGCGCTGAATCCCGACACGCATCCCGATTGCTGGCTGCATCGTTCCAGTCCGTCAGACGTGGCCCGCGTCGAACACCTGACCTTCGTCTGCACCAGCCAGCGCGACGATGCCGGCCCGAACAATCACTGGATGGCGCCAGGCGATGCCCACGCCAAGATCGACGCACTGTTTGATAGCTGCATGCAGGGCCGCACGCTTTACGTTGTGCCCTATTGCATGGGCCCGATAGATTCGCCGATCGCGCGTTGTGGCGTCGAGATCACCGACAGCCCGTACGTGGTCGCCAACATGCGCATCATGACGCGGATGGGTGCGCCGGCACTCGCGCGCATCGAGCGCGAAGGCGGTTTCGTGAAAGGCCTGCATTCGACCGGCGAACTTGATCCCGAACGTCGTTTCATCATGCATTTCCCTGAAGAACTCTCGATCAAGTCGTTCGGCTCGGGTTATGGCGGCAACGCCCTGCTCGGCAAGAAGTGCCATGCGCTGCGCATTGCGTCGTGGCAGGCACGCGACGAGGGCTGGCTGGCGGAACACATGCTGATCGTCGGCATCGAGAACCCGCAAGGCGAAACTCACTACGTCGCGGCAGCTTTCCCGAGTGCCTGTGGCAAGACCAACCTGGCCATGCTGATTCCGCCGGAAGGTTATCGCGAAGCCGGCTGGAAGGTATGGACCATCGGCGACGACATTTGCTGGATGACGCCGGGCAGCGATGGACGGCTGTGGGCGATCAATCCCGAAGCCGGTTTCTTTGGCGTCGCGCCGGGCACCAGTGAAAGTACCAATCCGAATGCGCTGGCCTGCGTTGGCCACGACACCATTTTCACCAATGTCGCCGTGACGGCTGACAATCAGCCATGGTGGGAAGGCTTGCCCGGTACGCCGGTCAAGGACTGGCAGGGTCGCGACTATGATCCGGCCAACGGACCAGCCGCACATCCCAATTCTCGTTTCACGGTATCGGCGCGGCAGTGCCGCAGCTGGTCGCCAGAGGCGGAAGCGGCGCAAGGCGTGCCGATCAGTGCCATCGTGTTCGGTGGACGACGTGCTTCGCTGCTACCGCTCGTGATGCAAGCACGCGACTGGTCGCACGGCGTGTTGCTCGGCGCGGCGATGGGTTCGGAAACTACCGCTGCGGCAACCGGCACCGTTGGCGTGTTGCGTCGTGACTCGATGGCGATGAAGCCATTTTGCGGCTACAACTACGCCGACTATTTTTCGCATTGGCTGAGCTTCGACCAGACCGGCGCGAATCTGCCGAAAATCTTCCACGTCAACTGGTTCCGCAAGGATGCGAACGGCAAATTCATCTGGCCAGGCTTTGGCGACAACCTGCGCGTGCTGGAATGGATCATCGGTCGCTGCAAGGGCGACGCGAGTGCGAACGAGACGCCGATCGGCAATTTGCCCCGCGCGCAGGACTTGAACCTGGAAGGTTTGAGTCTTGACTCGAATGCCATGGATAGCCTGCTGGGTGTCGACATCGCCGGCTGGCGCGCCGAGCTGGACAGCATCGCGGAATACCTCAAGGATTTCGGTGATCGCATGCCAAAGCGGTTGCTCGCTGAGCAAGCACGCGTTGCAACCGCATTGGCAGAAGCGGAAAACGCCTGAGCACGGATGCGCTGAGAGTGGAGGGCGTGTCTAAACGTTTCCGGGTGAACCAGCATCTGAAGCGGCAACATGAATGCAGCCTGCCTCTCCATGATTAGAGCGCCGCGCCTGGAACGCGCTGCAAATGCTGACTGGGCCGAGCCGACCGATTCCCACCTTGTTCGGCAAGCGGTCGCAGGCGACATGCGCGCGTTCGAGAGTTTGTATCGCCGTCACAGTGGCCGCGTCCACGGCGCGGTCTGGCGTTTATCGGGAATGAATCCGGCTCGCGCCGAAGATCTGACCCAGGAGGCCTTCGTTCGCGCCTGGCAGAAGCTCGACAGCTTTCGCCATGAAAGTGCGTTCACCACGTGGTTACACCGACTGGCCGTCAATGTCGCCTTGATGGACATCCGCCGGCAGCGCCCGGAAGACAACGTCGAAGACGATGTGCTTGAACTGTCGGCCGAGCCGATCCGTGATTTTTGCGCTGGCGAACGCGGAGACCTCGAGCGCGCTGTCGCTGCGTTGCCGCCACGAGCGCGTGCGGTGCTGGTGCTTTACGACATCGAAGGCTGGAAACACGAAGAGATTGCCAACGAGCTGGGCATGGCGGTTGGATCGTCCAAAGCCCAGTTGCACAGGGCGCGCGGTTTGCTCAAGCGCGCCCTTGGAGGAAACGACGATGACTGATTTCGAACTGCAACGCCGATTGCGCGACCTGCGCGTTCCGTTGGCACCCGGGCGCGACTTGTTTCCCGCCATCGCGGCGCGGATCGATGGACGCCAAATGGCGACCACGCGCATTCGCCGTCGCTCGCCATGGTTGTATGTCGCGGCTGCAGCGATTCTTGTGTCGGTCATCACCGCGGTCGGTATCGGACAGATGGCGACCCAACGCGCGGACAGTCATTTGGTCCAGCGCGGCGTTGATCCGGCCACGTTGCCGGGCATGAGTGCGGCTGCGGTCGCTGCTGCGCCAGGTGGCGATCCGCGCCTGGCTGCTGCGGCGATGGTGATTGAGCACGCGCGTACGCAACTGGAGCAAGCGATTGCCGAACGCCCCGACGCAGTCTTTTTGGTCAGCCTGATGAATCGCACCAACGCGCAGCACATGAAACTGGAACGGCTCGGCAGTAATGGCTGAGCCGCAAGGAAATTCAATGACGACTCTCGCTAACACCATCACGAACGGATCACCGGTACAGCGGAGCGGAGCTTCGACGCTCCATGGTGAACGCCGCTCGCTGGTCTTTGGCTTGTTGTCGCTGGCACTGCTGCAAGCGCTTGTCGGCGTGAATGCGGTCGCGGGAACACCGATCAACGAAACTCGTGATGTTAGTGCCGATGTCACGGTTGAAGTTTCCAACGTGCGCGGCTCGGTGACAGTACGCGGCTGGGACAAACCTACAGTCGAAATCACCGGCACCCTGGGCGAGGGCAGCAAGGGTCTGACCATTGACGGTAGCGGTAGCCGCCTGCGCATCAAGGTCGAGCCGCCGGGTTCGCAAGGCTGGTTCAGTTGGGGATCGAGTAACAATATGCAGGACAGCACGCTCGACATCCGCATGCCGCTGCAAGGTTCGTTGCAGGTGGATGTGGTCAGCGCGATGGTCGACGCGTTGGATATTGGCGGTCGCGAACTGCGCGTCGATACGGTCAGCGGCAAGATCAAGCTGCAAGCCAAGGTGCGCGAGCTGGCGGTCGACAGTGTGTCTGGCAACATCGACATGAACGGTAGCGCCGAGCACGCCAAGTTCGAGTCGGTATCCGGCGATATTCGGATCCGTGCGGACGGTGGGGAATTCAAGTTCGATACGGTATCTGGTGATGTCGATGCAGAACTTGCCAGCTATCGCGAAATTACCGGCGGCACCGTTTCCGGCGACATGCGTCTACGCGGAACGCCCGCGCGCGATGCTCGAGTCGAAGTGGAAACCATGAGTGGCGACGTCAGCCTCGACCTACCCGAGGATGCTTCAGGAAAACTGCATGCGGAGACCTTCAGCGGAAGCCTAGATACCGACTTCGGCAAGGTGACGGAGCCCGATCACGGCCCTGGCCGAAGCCTTGAATCGACGATGGGCGACGGGGCCGGTCGCTACCACCTCGAAACCTTCAGCGGCGACATCGAGATTCGCAAGCGCTGATCTGTCATACGCAGCCGTCGCGTACAATGCGCGGCTTTGTTTCAAGGTTCACCCATGCCAGACCATGTCAGCGAAATGCGCCGTCGGCGCACCTTCGCGATCATTTCCCACCCCGATGCCGGCAAGACCACGCTGACTGAAAAGCTGCTGCTGTTCGGCGGGGCAATCCAGATGGCCGGCTCGGTGAAGTCACGCAAGACCGCGCGCCATGCGACCTCGGACTGGATGGCGCTGGAGAAGGAGCGTGGTATTTCGGTAACCAGTTCGGTCATGCAGTTTCCGTACGCGGAGCGGGTCATCAATCTGCTGGATACGCCGGGACATGCGGACTTCTCCGAAGACACCTATCGCGTTCTGACTGCGGTAGATTCCGCCCTTATGGTCATCGATTGCGCCAAGGGCGTCGAGGAGCGCACCATCAAACTGATGGACGTCTGCCGTTTGCGCGACACGCCAATCATGACCTTCATCAACAAGCTTGATCGCGAAGGTCGTGAGCCGATCGAACTGCTCGATGAGGTTGAGTCGGTGCTCGGCATCGAATGCGCGCCAATCTCCTGGCCTATCGGTATGGGCTCGCGACTGAAGGGTGTCTATCACCTAATCCTCGACGAAGTGCACATCTTCGAGCCGGGCAAGAATTTCACGCGTCAAGATTCGATCATCTTCAAGGGTCTCGACGATCCGGGTCTCACGGCTCGACTCGGCGACGCGGTGATGGCTGAGGTGCGCGACGAACTGGAACTGGTGCGCGGTGCATCGCATGCGTTCGATATCGAGCGCTACCTGGCCGGCAAGCAGACGCCGGTGTTCTTCGGATCGGCGGTCAATAGCTTCGGCGTGCAATTGCTGCTGGATTTCTTCGTCGAACATGCGCCAGCGCCGCAATCGCATGAAACCACGGGCCGCGACATCAGCGCTGACGAGTCGAACCTCAGTGGATTCGTGTTCAAGATCCAGGCCAACATGGACCCGATGCATCGCGACCGTGTCGCCTTCATGCGGGTTTGCTCGGGCACGTTCCGCGGCGGCATGAAAGCGTTCCACGTGCGCACCGGGAAAGACATGAAACTCGCCAATGCGCTGACGTTCATGGCGTCGGATCGCGAGATCGTCGACGTGGCGTTTGCCGGCGACGTGATCGGCATCCACAACCACGGCACCATCTCTATTGGCGACACCTTTACCGAGGGCGAGTCCTTCAGCTTCACTGGCATCCCCAACTTCGCACCCGAGTTGTTTCGTCGCGCTAGATTGAAGGATCCGTTGAAAATCAAGCAATTGCAGAAAGGTCTTGCACAACTTTCTGAAGAAGGTGCGACCCAGTTTTTCCGCCCGTTGATGTCCAACGATCTGATCCTTGGCGCTGTTGGTGTGCTTCAGTTCGAGGTGGTGGCCTATCGACTCAAAGCCGAATACGGCGTCGAAGCGATCTTCGAACCGGTCACCGTCAACACCGCGCGGTGGGTGCATTGCGTCGACGCGAAGAAGCTTGAGGAATTCACCGAAAAAAATGCACTGAACCTTGGCGTAGATGCCGCCGACCAGCTGGTCTACATCGCGCCGACCCGGGTCAACCTGCAACTCACGCAGGAGCGCTGGCCCGATGTCGAGTTCCGAGTGACGCGCGAGCACGCATACGCGATCGCGAACTAGTCAAAGTCAACTACGCAGCAGCCAATGCGTCAGTGCGTAGCCGATCAACGTCAAAGCCAATGAGCCGATCACGTGCGTACCGATGATGGTGCAGGTCGCCAGCCATTCGCCGCGCTCCATCAGCAGAAGTGTTTCGGCCGAAAAGCTCGAGAACGTGGTCAGGCCACCCAGAAAGCCTGTGGTCAACGCCAGACGCCAGACCAGCGGAATCGATTCGTATTGGACGAACACCGCCATGGCGATGCCCATCAGGAACGCGCCGATCAGATTCGCCATCAGCGTGCCTAGCGGCAAGGTGGGCAGCAGGCGATTGAGGCCAAGTGACAGCATCCATCTCGCGATGGCACCCAGTGCTGCGCCGATACCGATGGCAATGCCGAAAACGATATTCATCGATGCGCCTGTGCCGCTGGTCGGGGATGACGTAAGCAAGGCTGACGTTTAGCATCACCGTTTGCAAATTGGCATTGCATTGAATCCCATCAGCCCTGTAATCCCGCCCAGTCGAAGGCGACTCGCGCCATTGCTGGCCGGCCTGTCGATGCTGGGTCCGTTTTCGATCGACACCATGTTTCCGGCATTCCCGGCGATGGCGGCGCAGTTGCATGCCAGCCCGCTCGCGATGCAGCAGACGATCAGCGTGTATCTGATTGCCTACGCCGCCATGTCGTTGCTGCATGGGCCGCTCTCGGATGCGCTGGGACGGCGGCCGGTGATATTGAGCGGCATCGCCATGTTCATCCTCGCGACGATCGGCTGCGCCTTGTCTGGCAGCATTGGATCGCTACTCGCGTTCCGTGCCCTGCAAGGCGTCTCTGCTGGTGCCGGCATGATCGTCGGCCGGGCGATCATTCGCGACTGTTTTGATGGCGCGCAAGCGCAGCGTTTGATGGCGACGGTGTCGATGATTTTCGGTGTCGCCCCGGCGGTGGCACCGATCATCGGCGGCTGGGTGATCCTGGTCGCGCAATGGCCTGTCATCTTCTGGCTGCTCGCTGGCTTCGCCACACTGCTGCTGCTGGCCTCGTCATGGCTGCTGCCGGAGACGCTGGGACCGGCGCAACGCCAGCCGCTCTCCATCGGAGCGATGGCAACGAGCTACCGTTCGATCCTGCGTGATCGCCAGTTTTTCCCGTTGGCACTCGCTGGGACGCTCAATTTCAACGCCATGTTCGTCTACATCGTTTCGGCACCAGCATTCGTGCTGAACCTGTTGCGGCTGGGCGAAGCGGATTTTATCTGGCTGTTCGGTCCGGCCATCGGTGGCTTGATGTTGGGCTCGTTCCTGTCCGGTCGAATGGCCGGACGGACCACCGCTACGCGCACGATCGGAATCGGCTACGCCCTGATGCTTGGAGCGAGTGCGCTGAACCTGGTCGTGTCCGCTTCACTGGCGCAGGCGCAGATTCCGTGGTCGGTGTTGCCGATCAGCTTGCACGCCATCGGCATCGGCGTCTGCTTCCCGACCTTGACCCTGATGCTGCTTGATCGTCATCCGAGGCATCGCGGTGCCGTTTCGTCGCTTCAGGCCTTCGTCAGTCTGTTGATTAGTTCCGTGTTGGCAGGTGTTGTCTCGCCGATGCTATCCGATAGCGCACTGAAACTGGCCACTGGTTCGGCGGCCTTGAGCGTGCTCGGCTTCGCGAGCTGGATGCGGGCGAAGCGGTTGCACGAGAGCGCAACCCGCTAAGCGCTTTCGTCTGCCACGCCGGCTTTCGGCGCTTCCGTACTGCTGGCGGCGGTTGTGCCACCCAGCAGATTTCGCATCACCGCCAGCACTTCCTCGCGAGTACCGATCACGGTGATCTGGCTTTCGCGCGAATAGTCGATGCCGACCTGCACGCTGTAAGCGGTGCCCATGTCCTCACTACCGTCTTCGTAGTGGGCGAACGACTGCGGCCGGCCAACGATCACAACTCGATTGGCGTCTATGAATCGACCATCCGGCAGCTTGATCCAGCGTTGCATGAAAACTCCTGCGTTGATGACGGACCGGCGCATGGCCGACCCTTTTCAATCCGATGACAGCGACAGCGAACCCCGCGATATCAGCTACTCCAGCCGCAAGTCTGGCCCTTGTTCTGTTCCTTCAGCCACGTCTGCAGCGGCGCGAAATATTCGAGGATGGCGCGGGCGTCCATGTCGCGTCCGCCGGTCAGTTCCTTCAGCGTGTCCTGCCATGGCTGGCTCTGGCCTTCCTGCAACATGGCGAGGTACTTCGCGCCAGCCGCCTTGTTGCCGTAGAAGCTGCATTCGTTGAGCGGTCCCTTGTATCCGGACGCGTCGCATAGCGATTTGTAGAACTGGAACTGCAGGATGTTGGCGAGGAAGTAGCGCGTGTACGGCGTATTGCCGGGCACGTGGTACTTGGCACCCGGATCGAAGAATTCCTCACCGCGTGCCTGCACCGGAGCGACGCCCTGGTACTTCGCTTTTAGTTGCCACCACGCCTGATTGTAATGATCGGGCGTGATCGAGCCGTCGAACACGCCCCAACGCCAGCGATCAATCATCAGGCCGAATGGCAGAAAGGCGACCTTGCCCAGTGCCATCTTCATCTGCGCATTGATGACCGCTTCCTTGTCCTGCGACGGCTTGGCGACCAGGCCAATCGAGTTCAGGTATGTCGGCGTCATCGCCAACAGGATGGTGTCGCCGATCGCCTCGTGGAAGCCGTCATGCGCGCCATTCTGGAACAGCAGCGGCTGCGCGTTGTAGGCAAGGTCGTAATAAAGGTGGCCAAGCTCGTGGTAGATGGTGCGGTATTCCTCGCCGCTCGGTTCGATGCACATCTTGATGCGCACGTCGCCTTCCGTATTCATGTCCCAGGCGCTGGCGTGGCAGACCACGCTACGCTCCAGCGGCTTGATCAACTGGGAATGAGTCCAGAAGCTGTCCGGCAACTTGCGCATCCCCATCGACACGTAGAAATCCTGCGCGCGCTCGGTCATCTTTTTCGCGATGGCGAGGTCGGCATCGCGTTCGAACTGGAAGCTTTGCGCCAGGGTTGGGGTGCCCTTGAATGCCGAGCGTATTTTTTCCAGTTCCGCGTTGCGCTGTTGTTTCAGCGCGGCATCGACATCCAGACCTTCGGTTTTGTAAGGCTGCAACATCGGCCACAGGTTGGTCCATTCCTGTTGCCACAAGTTGCCGGTCAGGTGCGCTGGCAACATGCCGTTGACTTGGCCCTTGTCGCCGTACTTGTCGACCAGTTTGCCGCGCACGTAGCACTGAAGATCGTTATAGAGCGGCTTGACCTGGTCCCAGAGCCGATCAGTTTCCGCCTTGAATGCATCGGCGGGCATGTCGTAGCCCGATCGCCACAGCGCACCGGCATCGGCGAAGCCCATTTCCTTTGCGCCCTCGTTGATCAGGCCGGCGAAGCGCTGGTAATCCGCTCGCATCGGCTTGAACTGGGCGTGCCAACCGTTCCAGGCATCGAGCTGGTCGTCGTAGCTGGAATCCGGATCAGCCAGCACTTTCGACAGCTCGCCAATTTCGCGGCATTCCTCATTGCCATCACGCTGGCTGCAATATTTCGCGGAGCCGTAATCGCCTTCCATCTTGGTCGCGACCCTGGTCAGATCGGCGAGCTTGACCGGGTCGGTTGGGGCTGGCATCGACGTGCCCAGCTTGAGCAGGTGAATCGCCCGCGCCGTGTCTGGCGACAACTTCAAACCCTCGAATTTCTTCGCTTCTTCAAGATAGCCGTTGAGCCTGGCGAGGCTGCGCTCGTTGGTCTTGGACGCGACCAGCGCGGTGTCGTCATTGATGTAGGTCACCGACGCCCACTGGGCGGACGTGGATTCGGGATAGTCCTTCTTCATCTCCGCATTGACGCGGGCAACGAAGGCATCCGCATCCGCTGCGGTGGCGGGCTTCGCGTCGTCGGCGGCGAACGCGCTACTGACCAGCGCGAAGGCAATGCAAACGACCAGCAAATGACGACTCGACATCATGACTATCCCCAATCTTGAAAGATCGGCAAGGCTAGTCGTGGACGGCCTGTGCCGCAAGGTTCGGCGCGTCAATGCTGGCATCGACGATGCCGCGTTTCCTCAACCATTCACGCGCATCGCCCGCATCGTGCTTGAACCAGGCGCACGCGGAGCCGAGTCGAAAGCTGTATCCCCAGGCATCCATATCGGTCATCAGACGATCACTGCCAACGTCGTACAACTGTTCGGCGAGCACGATCTGCAGGTAGCAAGTGGCGTCTTCTTCCTGGTCACAATCCGATGCATCGGTATGGATATCCGCGCGGCGCTCGGGACCAGCGACGATCAAGTGGCTGGCTTCGTGCAGCACCGAATGGACGGGCGTATCAGCGCGCGCAAACACCCGATCCGCGATCACCCCTGCTTCGGGTTCACCCCAGTAGCTACCGGGAATGCGTTCGCCATCAGCCACCGCGACCAGATTCAACCCGTGGCGGGCGAGCAGGGCGGTGAGCGCATCGTTGTCGATGTCAGCCAGTCGAATCACTTGCTCGGACTGCTGCGGCTCAGCGATTTGACGCGCTACCGCGATCATCATTGCGACGACCGATCAGCGGGTTGCCGTCACGAAATCGGGTTTGTCCGGCAACGAGACTGAAAGCTCCAGCACTTCGTGATCACCATCGCGCTCGACGTTAATCTGCACCGCGTCGGGGTCGACGTTGACGTACTTGCGGATCACTTCGAGGATCTCGCGTCGCAGTACCGAAATGTAATCCGGAGTGCCGCGTTGGGCACGCTCCTGGGCGACGATGATGCGCAAGCGTTCTTTCGCGACGTTCGCGCTCGGCGGTGCTTTTGCACGCAGCTTCAGGAAATCGAAGACTCCCACGTCAACCTCCGAACATGCGGGCGAACAAGCCCTTTTTATTGGCGTCGACAAAACGCATGGGACGCTCCTCGCCAAGCAGTCGGGCGACGGCGTCGTCGTAGGCTTGGCCTGCGTTGGAAACGTCGTCCAGGATGACCGGCACGCCAGCATTCGACGCTGCCAGCACACCTTCCGATTCCGGGATCACACCCACCGTGCGGATGCCGAGGATTTCCTCGACGTCCTTGATGCTCATCATGTCGCCACTTTCGACGCGGCTTGGGTTGTAGCGTGTCAGCAACAGATGAGGCTCGATCGTCTCGCCATTTTCCGAACGCCGCGTCTTGCTCGCGAGCAGGCCGAGGATTCGGTCGGAATCGCGCACCGAGGACACTTCGGGGTTGACGACAACGATGGCGCGATCGGCGAAATACATCGCCAGCGCCGCGCCTTTCTCGATGCCGGCCGGCGAGTCGCAGATCACGTAATCGAAGCCTTCCGCGGCCAGTTCCGTCAGCACCGCTTCGACGCCTTCACGGCTCAACGCATCCTTGTCGCGGGTTTGCGACGCGGCCAAGACGAACAAGCTGTCAAAACGCTTGTCCTTGATCAGCGCTTGCTTGAGCGTGCAGTCGCCCTGTATGACATTGACGAAGTCGTACACCACGCGACGCTCGCAACCCATGATCAGGTCCAGATTGCGCAGGCCGACATCGAAGTCGATCACGGCGACTTTCTTGCCGCGTTTGGCCAGCCCAACCGACAGCGAAGCGCTGCTGGTGGTCTTGCCGACGCCGCCCTTGCCGGACGTGACAACGATAATTTCAGTCAAGGCACAAATCTCCATGGGTTGAAGCAATGGTAAAAAGATTCGGCATGGCCTCAGGCCAGTTTGCCGAGCAATATCTTGTCGTTTTCCAGCCACGCCTGCACGGGATTTCCGCGCAGTTCCGACGGAATGTCTTCGATTACGCGGTATACGCCAGCAATCGACACCAGTTCCGCATGAAATTCCTGGCAAAAAATACGTGCCTTCTCGTCGCCTTGCGCACCGGCGAGAGCTCGACCGCGCAGGGCACCGTAGACATGGATCGAACCGTCAGCGATCACTTCCGCTCCATTGCCAACCAGGTTCGCGATTACCAGATCGCCATGCCGTGCATACAGTTGCTGTCCGGATCGGACCGGTTTGTCGGAATACAAGCCAACGGTTGGCTGAGCAGTTGCGGCGTCGGCAGCGCGTGGCTTCGCGACTGTCGTGTTTTCGGCCTTGGCGCGTGGGGGCGGGGCAGAATCGTTGTCGCTGCGGTCGCGCTCGAACGAGGCACGGAATTTCGCCAGCAGTGGCAAATCCAGTGCTTGCGCCAATTCTTCGTTTTCGCTAGTGCCATAGGCCAGGCCAACCGGCAGCAGGCCGCATTCGTGGATCATCTTCAGCAACCTGGCCGTCGACTCACGCGAGGGCAGGCTGGGCAGATGACTGAGGTCGACCACCAGCGGCGCACGCGAAAACAGCTGCGGCGCGGTTTCGACTTTTTGGATCAGTTCGGAGCGCAGACGATCCATATCCAGTTCCTTCACGCGCAGGTTGGCGATGCCGACCTGGCCGAACTTGATTTCGCCGACCTGCTCCAGGTCGTTGCCACGTTTGTTCGTGCTCATCGTCACGTCGTCTGCTTTTGCGAATGGCCGACGACAGGGTTTTCGCCATTCTGGCGCTCATGCAGCCAAGGCACGTCCGGCAATTTTCCAGCGGGACCGCGCAGGTAGGTTTCATCAACGAACGAAAAACTCGGCAGTTGCTTGGCCAGCAGCGAAACGCGTCGGTTGACTGCTTCCATCACCTGTTGACCGACTTCCTGGAAACCGTAGGTGCCATGGAACAGCAAGGAAACATCATCGCGCGGCTCGAGGAACACCTCGCAAGTCAGCATTGGCACACGTGCCTCGGCGAAACTGGTGACATCGGCGTAGAAAAGCCTGCCCAGCCCCAGCCCACGAAACGGTCGTGCAACCACGATGCGGTCGATGTAGACGAACGCTGGGTAGTGCTGGGCGAACCAGCGATAGTTTGGGCTGGCGTAGTCGGTTCCATCGGCAATGCCGACCAGGAACGCGGCCAGTTTGCCGTCCACCTCGGCAACGCGGAAATAGCGAGCGTTCTGGTTGAACCAGCGGATCCCGGCGTCGTCGATCGGCAGGATGGTGGTTCCGGCGCTGTTGTTGAGGGCAAGGACGGCATCCAGCTCATTCTCGCGCACATCGCGAATGGTGACGGGCATTTCCGGCTCCTGTCGGGCGAGCTGCGCGGTTTCCATGGCAGTCGGGGAGTTGGGTTCGGGCTAGGGATGCTCTGATCAACCCCACGCAGGCGACATGATGTCAGAACGGTTCTCACATTGGGGTGCGTGGTGCCGTGCAGGCTGGCCGCCTGGTCAAGCCGCGCGCGTCGATTTGAGTGCCTTTCTGACATCACGCCGTCATTTACAATCAACGAGTTGGGGTCGAACTGTCTGCTCGCAGCTCTTCGTTGCGCCGCCTCACCAGACGGCCAGTCTGCCTTCGACGACGCGCCTTGATCTGTGAGCAGACAGATCGGTGACGCCTGTGTGGGGTTGATCAGAGTATCCCCACACGCTACAACCGGCGATTATGCCACGGTGATCGGGTTGCGTAGTGACGTCTTGACCAGCGGCGGTGAGTTGCTGGCGCTGGCGACGCATGACTTCCATCGGATGGCGGCAGCTTCGCGCAGGCCTATGATGGCGGGATGCCGCCCAGCTCGCCGACCCGCTCCTTCGATCACATCCAGCTGCTGCGTTACACCGGCCTGTTCACCTGGTTCTGTGTCGGCATACCCCTGCTGCGCCGCGAAACCATCCTCGACCAGATGGCTGAAATCGGGCGCTCCGCAGCGTATTTCAACTGGTGGTTCGTGGCCTACGCCATGTTCGGCGTGGTCTTCTGGTTTCTCACCCACGATATGGGCAAGCGCGACCCGACTCTGTTGCGGCGCTTCGCCCAGATAATCCTGCTTTTGCTGCTGAACGTGTGTGCGCTGGCGATTGGCTGGTTGAGTCAGAGCGGCATCAGCGCTTTGCTGCTGGTGGTGGTCTCGGTCGCCTTGCCGTGGATACTGACCTTGCGGATCGGCATCGCCTGGATGGTCTTGCAGAATTTTTCGTTGTTGCCGGTATTCGCGGGATCGCCCGGATTCACTCTTGCCGATGCCGTGCTGCAATCCAGTCTTTACCTCGGAAGTTCGACCATCGCATTCGTCGCATCGTTGGTGGCTCGCCAGCAGACCGAAGCGCGCGAAGTACAGCGACGCCTGAACGCCGAGCTACGCGCAACCCGAGTGTTGCTCGCCGAATCCAGCCGTCTCGGCGAACGCATGCGCATTTCGCGCGACCTGCACGACTTGATGGGGCATCACCTGACGGCGCTGAGCTTGAATCTCGAAGTCGCCAGCCACCTGTCCGCCGAACCCGCCGTGGTACATGTGCGCCAGGCCCAGGCGGTCGCCAAGCTGCTGCTGGTCGATGTGCGGGAGGTGGTCAGCCAATTACGTGAAAGCGACAGCATCGATCTCAGCGAAGCGCTGGCCAGCCTGGTCGAAGGTGTGCCGGGCCTCGACATCGAGCTGGATCTGCCTGACCAGTTCGGCATCGGAGACCCACGTCGCGCCCAGGTGTTGTTGCGCTGCGCCCAGGAAGTGGTGACCAATACGGTTCGGCATGCGGCTGCTAGCCGGCTGCTCCTGCGCTTCTCGCGCGACGGTGCCCGCAACGTGGTCATGCAGGCGAGTGACAATGGGCGAGGTGCCGACCAACTGTCGTCCGGCAACGGTTTGAACGGAATGCGCGAACGACTGGCCGAGTTCGGCGGCCGACTTGATATCGTGACTGGCAAGGATCAGGGGTTTGCCCTGTCCATCGTCCTGCCGACGGAGGGGTGACATGATTACTGTATGCCTGGTCGACGACCAGACCCTGGTGCGCCAGGGAATCCGATCGCTACTGCAACTTTCCGATGCCATCGAGGTGATCGGCGAAGCGGCCGACGGTAGCGAGGCGATCGAACTGATCCCGCGAATCAAGCCCGACGTGGTCCTGCTCGACATGCGCATGCCGGGCCTGTCCGGGCTGGATGTGCTGAAAGCACTCGCCGACCAGGGCCAGTTGCCACCCACCATCATCCTGACTACCTTCGATGACGATCAGCTGGTGCTGGGCGGACTGAAGGCTGGCGCACGAGGCTATCTGTTGAAGGATGTTTCACTCCAACAACTGGTTGATGCCGTGAAGGTGGTCGCGGGCGGCGGCTCGCTGGTCGCACCGATGGTCACCCAGCGCCTGCTGGCAGGTCTGGAGCGGATGCATAACTCGTTCACCAGCCTGGACCGTCCGGACCCTCTCACCGAGCGCGAAACCGAAATTCTGCGTCTGATGGCGGGCGGCTACAGCAACAAGGAAATCGCAAATTCGCTTGGGGTGGCCGAAGGCACCGTCAAGAATCACGTCTCCAACATCCTGTCCAAGCTCGGAGTTCGTGACCGCACCCGGGCGGTGCTGAAGGCGTTTGAACTGGGCATCGTCTGATTGGGGCGGCCCAGCCAGTCCAAGCTTCATGCCGTGAACGGGGATGTTGTGAACTTCTGACCCGTAGCGTTTCCGACCTTTCGCAAGTTACCATGCGGTGCCTGCTTCGATGAATCCTCGCTTGGGTTTGATGGGGTCGGGGAACCGCTGCACCGATCGAACATGCACCAATCGATTGACACCCATCCAATATCGCCTTCGACCGTCGTTGCGACACGTTGAGTCCTGGAGAAGCCCGGAATGATTCGCGTACTAGAAATTATCCTTTCACTCATCATCGTTTTTCTGATCGCCGTCGTGGTCGCGGTGTTCCTGCCCAGCAGCGGACACATCGAGCGTGTCGTCGAGCTTTCCAACCCGGTCAGACAGATCTACGACACCATCGACGGCTTCGGTCGCTATCCTGATTATTCCGCGCTGCGCACTTTCGACCCGGCCGTGAAGTTCACCAGCTCGGGCCCGGAGAATGGTGTTGGCGCCAAAATCGCCTGGAATACCCGCTACGACAAGATTGGCGACGGCGGCCTCACGATCACCGAGGCGAGCGAAGACAGCCAGGTGAAGATGGCGGTCGAAAACGACTGGATGGGCGCCAACAAGCGCTACACGATGGATCTGATGCCAGCCAGCAATGGCAAGACGGTTCGCGTCAAGATGTCCTATGACGTCGACTATGGCTGGAACCTGATCTGGCGCTTCGCCGGCTTGTACATCAACGGCGTTCCCGATTCGACGCTGCAGACCAACCTGGCCAACCTGTCCGGCATGATGGGCGGCTTCCCCAACGTTGACTACGCCGACCTTGCGATCCGCATTGTCGACGTCACGCCCAAGCCGATCCTGTTCGTCAGTACCAAGGCACCGCGCTCACTGGAAGACGTCGATGCGGCCAGTGATGCAGCCAAGGTAGAGATCGAGGCGATCATGGAAAAAGCCGGCCTTGTTGCTGCTGGTCCGCCGATGACGTTCACCACCAACTGGGGCGACGAGTCGTACACTTTCGACTATGCGATCCCGGTCGACAAGGCCAGCTTCACCCTGGATGGCAAGGAACTCACCATCACGGCGCTCAACCCGGACGTGGTCCGCGCGCCGATTGAGGAAGAAGCTCCGGTCGAGGAACCGACGCCTCCGGTTGTCGGCGAAACGGATCGCAAGGGTTTTCTCGTTCTTGGCGGCAATGTCCGTGCGACCCAGTCTTATAGCGGAAAGGCCCTGTATGCCGAATACACCGGCAGCCCGGCTGCATTGCCGTTGCTGCGCCTGAAAGTGCGCGCCTACGCCGAAACACATGGCTACAAGTATTCCGAAGCCGGACAGGGTCGCTTCTTCGACGAGTCGCTTTCAGCGGTGGAAGATATTTACGCCGGCGCCGGTGAATACCGTGTCTACCTGCCGATCTTGCTGTAATACTGTTGTCGTGATCGGCGTGAGCTGATCGATTCGCGCGGCTGACATCGACAAGAAAAAGGCGATCTTCGGGTCGCCTTTTTCGTGGGTCAGACGCGCACGGGCGGACCCGCGCCGCAACCACTTGTCAGGCGCTCAGCGCCCTCGCATCAGCGATCCCAGGATGCCACGGACGAACTTCCCACCCGTCGCGCCACCAATTTGCCTGCCAACCGAGCTGCCGACGTTGCGAACTGCCGACTTTGCAAAACTCTCGAACAGTCCTTGCCGACGTCCGCTGCCTAGGAACATGTCCTTGATGGTGCCCATGAAGCCACCGCCATTGCCGCTCGCTGTCTTGCTGGAAGTCCTGGACGTGGATCGCGCCGCCGCCTCTTGTTCGGCGACTACCGCAGTTTCTTCGGTGCGCTTGGCGAGTATTTCGAATGCCGACTCGCGATCGACGGCGGTGTCGTAGCGCGACCCAACTGGCGAACGACCGCGTATCGTGGCGCGTTCTTCCTCCGTGATCGTGCCGATCCGGCATCCGGGTGGTGCGATCAGGGCGCGCTCGACCGGCAGCGGAACGCCGCCTGCCTGTAGCGTCGAAACCAGCGCCTCGCCGACCGCGAGTTCGGTGATCGCCACGACTACGTCGACCTTGGGATTCGGCGGGAACGTCTCGGCAGCGGCGCGCACAGCTTTTTGATCGCGGGGTGTGAATGCACGCAAGGCATGCTGGATGCGATTGCCCATCTGACCAAGAATCAAAGGCGGGATATCGTCCGGATTCTGGGAACAAAAATAGACGCCAACACCCTTTGATCGGATCAGTCGCACGACCTGCTCGACGCGCTGCACCAACGCTGGCGGCGCATCGTTGAAAAGCAAATGCGCTTCGTCGAAAAAGAACACCAATTTCGGCACGTCGAGATCACCGACTTCCGGCAGGTTTTCGAACAACTCCGACAGTAGCCAGAGCAGGAACGTCGAGTACAGCTTGGGCTTCAGAATCAATTGGTCGGCCGCTAGCACATTGATGATGCCGCGACCGGACATGTCCTGGCGCATGAAGTCGGCAAGGTCGAGCGCCGGCTCGCCAAAAAACTGGTCGCCACCGGCCGCTTCCATCGACAACAGCGAACGCTGGATGGCAGCGATCGAGGTCGGGCTGACCAGCGCGTACTTCAGCGAGATGGCCTTCGCGTTGCTGCCGACATAGTTGAGGATCGCGCGCAGGTCCTTCAGGTCGAGCAGCATCAGCTTTTCGTCGTCGGCAACGCGAAACACCACTTCCAGCACGCCACTCTGGGTGTCGTTCAACTCGAACAGGCGGGCCAGGAGGATTGGCCCCATCTCGGAAATGGTCGTGCGCACCGGCGTGCCGAGCTTGCCATAGATATCCCAGAACACGACCGGATTCGCTGCGGGCGTCCAAGTCATCCCGAGCTTGTCGATGCGAGCTTGCAAGCGGTCGCTGGGAACAGCGGCCTGGGCAAGCCCAGCCAGGTCGCCCTTGGCATCGGAGAGGAACACCGGCACGCCAAGCTTGGAGAACCCCTCCGCCATCAACATCAGGCTGACGGACTTTCCGGTGCCGGTCGCGCCGGCAATCATCCCGTGGCGGTTGGCGTACTTGCCGCGCAGGAAAACCTCGATGTCGCCTTTGCCAATAAGGATGTCGTTCAAGAGTTGCTCCAGCTGAGCCGCGCGATATCGCTGCGGCGAACTGCGATTGTATCGACCCAATGGACGCGGCGCGGCCACGGCGGCATTTCGTTTTCGCGATCACGACGCAGGGCAGTATCATGCTGCGGCATTCTCGGCGACGTGCCGAACCAACAGACACGCCGCCGGCAACGCCGGCCTACCAGGCTGATCGATGAGCGAACCGGAAACCAGCAAGGTCGGCACACCGCTGCAAGGACACTTGGCGCGGGTCGTTGAGTTGCTGCGTCGCCAGCGCCGGGTCGAGGAGCTCGCCGAGCGCCAGGCAGGTTCGCACGATGGATTGGTCGATAACCTTGACCACCAACAAAACCAGGTCGAGCTGCAACGCGAAATTGATCTGCTGCATCCGGCCGATATCGCGTTGGTGCTGGAAGCCCTGCCGACCGACGAACGTCTTGAAGTCTGGAACCTGGTCAAGGCCGACCGCGATGGCGAAACTTTGCTGGAAGTTTCCGATGCGGTCCGCGAGTCGTTGCTGGCCGACATGGACCTGCCGGAAATTCTCGCCGCCGCCGAGCAACTCGACGCCGACGAAGTCGCCGATCTTGCGGAAGATCTGCCCGACGACGTGCTGCACGAACTCATGCAGCGCATGGACGTGCCCGAGCGCGAGCAGTTGCGTTCGGCCATGTCCTACGAGGACGATCAGGTCGGCTCGATCATGGATTTCGAGATGGTAAGCATCCGCGAGGATGTCTCGCTGGAAGTTGTGCTGCGCTACTTGCGTCGCTTCGACGAGCTGCCCGAACACACTGACAAGATCTTTGTCGTCAACGACGACAATCGCTTGACCGGCGTCCTGCCGATCAAGTGGCTGCTGGTCAATGATCCGTCGCGCATGGTCGGCGAATTGATGGCACACGACGCCAATACGTTTCGCCCCGAAGACGATGTGAACGAGACCGCCCAGGCGTTCGAGCGCTACGACATCGTCACCGCGCCGGTCGTCGACAGCGAAGGGCGATTGATTGGTCGCGTCACCATTGATGCGATGGTCGACGTCATTCGTGAGGAAAGCGAAGCCGAAGCACGCGGCCGCGTCGGCTTGCGCGAGGAGGAAGATATCTTCGCCTCGGTGTGGAGTTCGGTACGTAACCGCTGGGCGTGGCTGGCCGTGAACCTGGTCACCGCGTTCATCGCCTCGCGGGTTATCGACCTGTTTCACGGCTCGATCGAACGCCTGGTGGCGCTGGCCGCATTGATGCCGATCATTGCCGGAATGGGTGGCAACTCGGGCAACCAGACCATCACCATGCTGGTCCGCGCCATGGCGCTGGACCAGGTTGGACTGGATAGCCGCAAGCGCCTGTTGCGCAAGGAACTGGTGGTGTCGATCTGCAACGGTTTCATATGGGGCAGCGTGATCGGCGTGGTGGCCTGGCTGCTCTATCGCAACGCCGCGCTGGGCGCGGTGATGATGGCCGCGATGACCTTGAACCTGTTGCTGGCGGCGCTGATGGGCGTGTTGATCCCGATGACCCTGGTCAAGCTCGGACGTGACCCAGCCATGGGTGCCAGCGTCATGATCACCGCCATCACCGACAGCGGCGGCTTTTTCATCTTCCTCGGACTGGCGACGTTGTTCCTTGTTTGAGAACAGCGCACTGAACAGGGATATAGACGTGTGGGTTTACCAGTCGTCGATGCCCCAGCCATTGGCGTAGATCAGGTCGCCCCGCATGCGCATTGCGCCATAGTCGATGTCGGTGAATGCCGGTCGTTGGTCGCGCACCCAGCCACCCAGCATCACGCTTTCGCCGATTGCGAACGACGACGTGGTCGTTCTGGCCGGGCTGGGAATCGTCTGGATCACGAATGGGTAAGTACGACCGATCCCAGCCGTCCATGCCGGGTCGATTGCCCCGGTTGGAAGCATCCGGGTGATCGCCATCACCGGCGAACCCGCAACCACCACATTGCCGGAAATCAGCATGCGGCCGTTGCGCTGCAACAGCACATTGGTGCCAGACGACGAACTACCGCTGGGCCAGGTCAACACGCGGGTACCTGTGGCGTTGAAGCTGGCGTCGGGAGCCCCAGCGACGTTGACCAGCGCCGCTGCCATCTTGGCTGGGGTCACCAGGTCGCCTTGCAAGGTTGACCCGGCAATAGCTGCGCGGCCTGACCCGTCGATATCCACGGCGCTGGCTTGCGAGCGGGCAGGAACGCTGGCATCGAATGAAAACGTTGCCGTGCCATTGCCGCTGGCCCCGTAACTGGTAACCGGTTGGTCGAGGCTGCCCAGCCGCGTTGACTGCACCAGCCGGGTGCCATCGCTGCAACGAATGTTTCCGACGACGTACCAGACCGACGACGCCGTGTTGAGACTGCGAAACGCCTGAGCAATGGCCCCGGAATCGCAAGCGGCATAGACCGGCGGAACCGGCATGCGCGTGTAACGTCTACCGACGTTCGGCCCGGTGGCGATAGCGTTAGTGCCGCGTGTTCCCGTGTAAAGCGCGCCATTGGAGGTGATGGAAAACAACGCGCCGACACTGGCTGCGGCGCTGCTGTCGCGCAAACTGCCGGCGACCGCGAAGCCGCTGGTGAAGGTGCTGGCGACGACGTCTTTGCGGGTTGGCGCGATGATTGAGCGTGCTTCGTCGATGCTGCCGACGATGCCACGATCAATCGTCAGTACCCCGGCATTGCCGAAGCTCACGTCGAGCGTGCCGTTTGGCGTCACCATCCAGACTGCCATGCTGCGAGTGCCGTTGATCGTGCGATAGCCGGCAATCGCAATGCGGCCGCTCAAATCCTGGATCGCCGACCACGAATGGATTTCATTGCCGGCGCTGGCGCTACCCGGCAGGATCAGCCAACCACCGCCGTTGCCGAATGTGTATTCGTAGGTGCCTTCCGGTCGCAGTTTCGCGATGCCGATGCTTTCGTACGCCGTCGGTGGACCGTGTCGCTCGGTACGATTGATGTTGCCGACCATGATGGTTGAGCCATCGCGCTGCGGCAGGATGGCGACCGATTGGTCATCTGCAAACTGACCCGGCAGCCGATCTTCGATGGGCAGGTACGCGGTGCCGTCCATGTAGTAGCCAAAACTCGTGTCGAGATCGCCTTCCGTAGCGCGCGCAACAGGCGAAAGCGCGACCAGCAGCACGGACGCGAAAAGACCTTGGGCGCATAGTCGAACGTTCATCTGAAATCTCCACAAAACCCCCGTCGGTTATACTACGCGACTTTCTTGCGAGCCGATTTTGATGCGAATTCTCGCTGAAGCACTGACCTACGACGACGTCTACCTCGTCCCCGCACATTCCAACGTCTTGCCGCGCGATGTCGATACATCCTCGCGGCTGACCCGCGATATTCGGCTCAACGTGCCGATACTTTCAGCAGCCATGGATACAGTCACAGAAGGCCGGCTCGCCATCACGATGGCGCAGTGCGGCGGCATTGGCATAATCCACAGGAACATGTCGTTCGAGCGCCAGGCCGCCGAAGTTCGTCTGGTCAAGAAGTTCGAGGCCGGCGTTATCCGCGATCCGTTGACGGTACGGCCGGATACCTCGATTCGCGAGGTAATGCGAGTCACCCGCGAACACGGCATCTCCGGCGTGCCGGTCGTCGATGGCGAAGAACTGGTCGGCATCGTCACTAGTCGAGACCTGCGCTTCGAGCGCCGCCCGGACGATCCGGTCAAGAATATCATGACCCGCAAGGAGCGCCTGATCACGGTCAAGGAAGGTGCAGGCGAGGACGAGGTACTGGCTCTGTTGCACCAGTACCGCATCGAGAAAGTGCTGGTGGTCAATGACGCCTTCGAGTTGCGTGGCCTGATTACCGTCAAGGACATCCAGAAGGCGCGCGACAATCCGAACGCCGCCAAGGATCGTCATGAACGCTTGCGTGTTGGTGCGTCGGTGGGCGTTGCAGGTGATACCGAAGCACGCGTCGCGGCGCTGGTCGAAGCCGGCGTAGATGTCGTCGTTGTCGATACCGCGCACGGTCATGCCCAATCGGTGATCGATCGGGTGCGCTGGATCAAGCGCGAGTTTCCTGACCTGCAGGTGATTGGCGGAAACATTGTTACCGGCGACGCTGCGTTGATGTTGCGCGATGCCGGCGCCGATGCCGTAAAGGTTGGCGTGGGGCCGGGTTCGATCTGCACGACGCGCGTTGTCGCTGGCGTTGGCGTGCCGCAGATCACCGCGATTGATCTGGTTGCCAATGCTTTGAAAGACGATATTCCGCTGATTGCCGATGGCGGTATCCGCTATTCGGGCGATGTCGCCAAGGCGCTGGTTGCTGGCGCATCGACGGTGATGCTCGGCAGCATGTTTGCTGGCACTGAAGAGGCCCCCGGCGAGATCGAGTTGTACCAGGGCCGCTCGTACAAGAACTATCGGGGCATGGGGTCCGTGGCGGCGATGGAGCAGGGCAGTAGCGACCGCTATTTTCAGGACGCATCCGAACCGGAAAAATTCGTGCCGGAAGGCATCGAGGGTCGCGTGCCATATCGTGGTCCGTTGCGCAGCATCATCCATCAACTGGTTGGTGGCTTGCGCGCGTCGATGGGCTACTGCGGTTGCGCGAACGTCGAGGCGATGCGTAGCGAACCACAGTTCGTCAAGGTCACCAGCGCCGGCGTTCGCGAGGCGCATCCGCATGACATTCAGATCGTCAAGGAAGCACCGAATTATCGGTTGGGTTGATCCTTGCGGCGTGCCTGCGTTTCGATGGTCGTCGCTGTCGTCGCCGCTCGAAGCAGCGCCCAACGTTGCGTTACTTGATTTCTACCTGTTTTCCTGACTGGGCAACACGCGCCGGTCGCCCAGCTGATTCGTGTCGACCATGACCAACATCCACAACGACAAGATCCTGATCCTCGACTTCGGCGCGCAGTACACGCAGCTGATCGCGCGGCGGGTTCGCGAGATCGGCGTCTACTGCGAAATCTGGGCTTGGGATCACGATCCCGCCGAGATCGCGGCATACGGAGCGAAGGGCATCATCCTGTCCGGCGGCCCGGAGTCGACCACGCAAGCTGGCGCACCGACCGCACCGCAGCAGGTGTTCGATGGTGGTCTCCCGCTGCTCGGCATCTGCTACGGCATGCAGACCATGGCCGCCCAACTTGGCGGCGAAACCGATGCCGCTGACCAGCGCGAATTTGGACATGCGCAGGTTGAGATCGTCGTTGCGGATGCCTTGCTGTCGGGATTGAACGATCACCCGACCACGACAGCGCGGCTCGATGTCTGGATGAGCCACGGTGACCACGTGTCCAAGCCGCCGCCGGGTTTCGTAGTCAGCGCGACGACGGCGCGGATTCCCGTGGCCGCAATGAGCAACGATGACAAGCGCTGGTATGGCGTGCAATTCCATCCTGAGGTGACGCAAACCAAGCAGGGGCAAGCGCTGTTACATCGCTTCGTCGTCGACATCTGCGGCTGCGAAACGCTGTGGACGGCAGAGAACATTATTGAAGACCAGATCGCGCGGGTTCGTGCACAGGTGGGCAGCGATGAAGTCATCCTTGGGCTTTCGGGCGGTGTCGATTCCTCCGTTGTCGCGGCGCTCCTGCATCAGGCCATCGGCGATCAATTGACCTGCGTGTTCGTCGATACCGGGCTGTTGCGCTGGCAGGAAGGCGACCAGGTGATGGCGATGTTCGCCGCCGAATCCGAACGCGGCGGCATGGGCATCCGCGTGGTTCGCGTCGATGCGGCAGACCGATATTTCGACGCGCTGAAAGGTGTCTCCGACCCTGAAGCCAAGCGCAAGGTTATCGGCGGATTGTTCATCGACATCTTCGACGAGGAATCAAGCAAACTCGCCAATGCCAAGTGGCTCGCGCAGGGTACGATTTATCCCGACGTGATCGAATCGGCCGGCAGCAAGACCGGCAAGGCGCATGTCATCAAGAGCCACCACAACGTCGGCGGCCTGCCAGCGCGAATGAAGATGGGGCTGGTCGAGCCCTTGCGAGAGTTGTTCAAGGACGAGGTGCGCCGACTTGGCGTGGCGCTGGGTTTGTCCAAGGCGATGGTGTATCGGCATCCGTTTCCCGGGCCGGGACTCGGCGTGCGCATCCTTGGTGAAGTCAAACGCGAATACGCACAGATCCTCGCCAAGGCCGACGCCATCTTCATCGAAGAACTGCGCAAGGCCGATCTCTACGACGCGACCAGCCAGGCCTTCGCGGTATTCCTGCCAGTGAAGTCAGTCGGCGTCGTCGGTGATGCTCGTGCCTACGAGTGGGTCATTTCCTTGCGCGCAGTAGAAACCGTCGACTTCATGACGGCGCATTGGGCACACCTGCCGTACGAGCTGCTCGGCACCGTATCCAGCCGCATCATCAACGAAGTTCGCGGTGTCTCCCGCGTCGTCTACGACATCAGCGGCAAACCGCCCGCAACGATCGAGTGGGAATAGCTCGATTCTCCGCGTGGACGGAATCAGCTAGGCAATTCGAATTCCCATGGCTGCAATAACCGAGTTCAACGACGATGACCTGCGCTGGATGCGCCAGGCGCTGGAACTGGCGCGACGTGCCGAGCGCGAGCACGCGGAGGTGCCGGTCGGTGCCGTGCTGGTGCTCGACAACACCGTCATCGGCAGCGGGATGAATCGAAACATTGTCGATCATGACGCGAGTGCGCATGCCGAAATCGTCTGCCTGCGCGATGCTGGCCAGCGCGTGGCCAATCACCGGTTTCCGGGATCGACGCTGTACGTGACGCTGGAGCCTTGCGTGATGTGCGCGGGCGCGATCGTGCATGCGCGCGTCGGGCAAGTGGTCTTCGCAGCGACCGATCCTAAGACAGGTGCGGCCGGCAGCGTGTTCGACACGTTGACGAGTGATCGCCACAACCACCACGTTGGCGTGCGTGGCGGATTGCTGGCCGAGGAATCGGCCAGCCTGTTGCATTCGTTTTTCCGGTCGAGACGCTGACGAAAAATCTTGAATCAGTGGCCGCCGCGCATGCGACCGAGGAAGCGCGTGCCGTTGTCGCCCATGGTCGGTAACTTCAGCTTGCCGATGGTTTCGATGCGCTCTTCGGCGAGGCGATCCGCGGCGACGTAGGTCGGGATGTTCTGCTCGGCAGCGATCTCGAAGATGCGCGAAACGTTGAGGTAGATGGTGCGCATCATCCGCATCGCACGCTCACGATTGTAGCCGTCGATTTCCAGCGAGATATTCATCACGCCGCCGGCATTGACCGCGTAGTCGGGCGCATACAGAATCTTGCGCTTATCCAGCTCATCGCCGATCTCGTTGTTGGCAAGCTGGTTGTTGGCCGCGCCGCAGATGATCATCGACTTCAGGCGCGGCAGGGTTTTTTCGTTGATCGTGCCGCCCAGTGCGCAGGGGCAGTAAACGTCGGCGTCGACATCGTAGATCTCGTCCAGTCCTACTGCTTCGCAACCATGCTCGTCAACAGCGCGCTGCACCGAATTTTTGTTGATGTCGGTAACGAATACCTTGGCACCGCGTTCGCGAAGTAGCTTGATCAACTCCATGCCGACGTGGCCCGCACCTTGTACCGCGTAGCTGTATTTTTCGACTTCCTCATCGCCGTAGCGACGATTGAGTGACGCCAGCAAACCCTGCATGGTCCCGTAAGCCGTGAACGGAGACGGGTCGCCCGAACCACCATGGACCTGATGTACACCAGTGACGAATTCGGTTTCACGATAAACCTGTTCCATATCGTTGACGTCGATGCCGACGTCTTCCGCGGTGATGTAACGACCGTTCAAGGTATTGACGAAGCGACCGAACGCGCGGAACAGCGCTTCTGATTTATCCGTCGCCGGATCGCCGATGATGACCGCCTTGCCACCACCCAGGTTGAGACCGGCAACGGCGTTCTTGTACGTCATGCCGCGCGACAGGCGCAGCACATCGTTCAGCGCTTCGGCCTCGGTTTTGTAAGGCCACATGCGCAGGCCGCCCAACGATGGGCCAAGCACGGTGTTGTGAACCGCAATGATGGCCTTCAGGCCGACGTCCTGGTTCTGGCAGAACACGACCTGTTCATGGCCGCTCTTGGCAATCGTTTCAAAAAGCATGTGAAGACCTCGAACATCGTTAGATGGATGGACACGGACATCGTGGCCAGTCGGTCTGGCCGCTGCATCGACGCCCGCGAGAAAGTCGCGCAGTCTAGTGCGCGGCGAGAGACAGGACAAATCTGCGCCGGTTCCGTGCGTCGCGCGGTTGGACAGCTACGCGCCGCGAGCCGCTTGGTACCTGTCAATCAACTTTCCAGACTGGCATCCATGGTGATCTTCGCGTTGAACAGCTTCGAGACCGGACAGCCGGACTTGGCCTTGTTGGCGATTTCCTGGAACGCGTCGTCGTTGGTGCCGGGAATCTTCGCCTTGAGGGTTAGATGAACCTTGGTGATCGCGAAGCCGTCGTCCTGCGTTTCGAGGGTAACGTCGGCCTTGGTCGCAATCCGTTCGGCGGTCAGGTTGTTCTCGCCCAGGATCATCGACAACGCCATCGAAAAACAGGCGGCATGTGCTGCACCTATCAATTCCTCGGGATTGGTGCCGGGCCCATCTTCAAAGCGGGCCTTGAAGCCATAAGGGGCTTCACGCAGGACGCCGGTCTCTGTCGAGATCGAACCTTCACCGGTTTTCAAATCACCTTTCCATGCTGCCGATCCGGACTTCTTCATGACGACTTCCTCTTGGTAGCGAACGGCCACCAGACATAGCCCGGTATGACTGGAGGTGACGTGAACGACGCGAACAGATGAACGGAATACCCAACTGTGTATCCGGTTGATCGACTAACCTCGTCGGGTTAATTCCATGGAGCAATGCCATGTCAGCAGTCAGCCACGAGCCATCCGCCCATCGCTTCGTCATCAAGACTGACGGCGAACAATCCGTTCTTGACTACCGCCTCGAGGGCGATGTCATGACGATCACCCACACCGGTGTTCCCAATGCGCTATCGGGACGAGGCTTGGCAGGCGACATGACGCGGGCGGCGTTCGAAGCCGCACGCGCGAAAGGTTGGAAAGTCGTGCCGGCCTGTTCCTACGTGGCAGGTTGGGTTGAGAAACATGCGGAGTTCCAGGATCTTCTGGCCTGACTCTGCACCGTTCGCTATTCCCGAGATGATCGTTCGGCGACTAGTTCTTCAACCATTTGCTTCAGGCTTTCCACCTCACGTTCCAGTGCCTCGACGCGATCAGTCAAGCCGGAATCGCGCTGACGGTCGCTCGCGTGATCGCCGCGAGCGCTGCCGCGACCTGACTCAGCCATCTGCTCGCTGCGCTCGCTGGCGTGGTCGGCACCGCACAGCAAATGCATGTGCCGATCTTCGCGCTGGCCGGAGCCACGACCGACGCAGATGACCAGCGGTTCGACACGTTGCGACATTCGCTCCAGTTGCACGCGGACTTCGTCGGCGTCGGGGAAATCGGCCAGCCGTTCGCAGCGCGTATAGAGTTCGTTGACCGTCTGCGGGCCGCGCAACATCAACATCGCAAGCAGCGCACGCTGGCGAGGCGTCACTTCGTAGTGGCGATCAAAGCGGTGTTCGTATCGTGTTGAACGCGCGCCCATCGACGCGCCGACCAGGCCGCGACCTTCCAGTTGCCGCAGCGAATGGCCGACCGCTCCCGGTTCCAGTTCCATCATCGGATCGCGACTGGTCTTCTGGTTGCAGGCCACCACGACGGCGTTGAGCGTCATCGGGTAGGTGTCCGGCGTCGTCGCCTGTTTTTCGATCAGGCAACCGATGATGCGTGCCTCGCCGGGATCGAGTGGGACCAACGCCGGCGTGCTGTCGTTTTCGTCGTTGCCGGTGTCGTTCATCGTCCGAAGATCTTCATGCAGGAATTCGACAGCCTACCAGCACGGTCACGTTGCGCCGGCGGTCTTGTCGCGAAATGCGCAGAGGTCGCGGACGATGCAGTTTGGGCAATCGGGCTTGCGTGCCTTGCACACGTAGCGCCCGTGCAGGATCAGCCAGTGATGAGCATGCTGCTTGAATTGCACTGGCACGACTTTTTCGAGTTTGTCCTCGACGACGCGCACGTCCTTGCCGTGCGCCAGTCCGGTGCGATTGCCGACCCGAAAAATATGCGTGTCGACCGCAATCGTGGGCTGCCCAAACGCGGAATTCAGCACCACATTGGCGGTCTTGCGACCGACGCCGGGCAAGGCTTCCAGTTCTTCGCGCGTTTGAGGAACGATGCTGTCGTGTTGCTCGACCAGCAGACGACAGGTCGCCATCACGTTCTTCGCTTTCGCGTTGAAAAGCCCAATCGTGTTGATGTGTTGCTTCAGTACATCCTCGCCCAAGTCGAGCATTGCCTGCGGCGTGCCGGCAATCGCGAACAAATGCCGCGTCGCCTTGTTGACGCCGACATCGGTTGCCTGCGCGGACAGGATCACCGCGATCAATAACTCGAACGGATTGCGATAGTTAAGCTCGCTGCGTGGCGCAGGTTCCAGTTCCTGAAGCCGCGAGAAGAACTCGGTGACATCGGCTCGCTTCATGCGCGTTCGCTGCGGCCGGCACGGCCGCGCGAGATCGCATCGAGTACATCACTGCGCGACAAACGAGTCGACTCGGTGGCGACGGCAAGCGTGGGCAAGGGCGCGTCGATTGATGCATCGAATTCACTGGCAAGGCGTCGCTCGCGCGCCTCGTAGCGTTGCCGCGCAAGCTCGGCGCGGCTCATCACTTCAGCGCGAGTCGAGGGTTTTGCGGCAATCGGCACGATGGCAATGCAATCGACCGGACAGGGCGGGATGCACAGTTCGCAGCCGGTGCATTCGCTGGCGATGATCGTGTGCATGCGCTTGCCGGTGCCGACGATGGCATCGACCGGGCAGGCAGCGATGCACTTGGTGCAGCCGATGCAAATGTCCTCGTCGATAACGACAACGGTCGCAGGTGCTTCAACACCGTATTCGGGATCGACCGGCTTTGCGCAGACGCCCAGCAACTGCGCCAAGGCAGCGACACCATCGTCACCACCCGGTGCGCATTGGTCGATATCGGCGCGGCCATCCGCAATTGCTTCCGCATAAGGCCGACAGGCCGGATAACCGCAGCGCGTGCACTGCGTCTGCGGCAACAGCGCATCGATGCGATCAACCAGCTTGGCGTCGGCCACGGTCAATGCGTTTTCGAATTCAGCGAACCGTGGCGCCTGCCATCGCGCCGGCATCGACGTCGAGCAGGAACAAATCATCGCCGCCGGTTCCGGCCGACAGGATCATTCCTTCCGACATGCCGAAGCGCATCTTGCGTGGTGCGAGATTGGCGATGAACACCACCTGGCGACCGACCAGTGACGCGGGGTCGGCATAGGCAGCGCGAATGCCGGAGAAAATCTGGCGTTCGCCAAGGTCGCCGGCATCGAGCCGAAAGCGCAGCAGCTTGTCCGAGCCTTCGACGAACTCGCATTCGAGCACGCTGGCAACGCGCAGGTCGAGCTTGGCGAAGTCGTCAATAGAAATGGTGGCAGGTGCGTCCGACGATGTTGGCGAAGTGGCGGGCGCAGCGGCGACGATGGCCGGGTTTGCCGCCGTGGTGGGAGCTTCGGCGACAGCTTGCAGGGATTCCTTGGACGCTTCGATCATGGCAGCGATTTTCACAGGGTCAATTCGGGTCAGCAGCGCCTGGTACGGCTGCACGCGATGGTTGGAAAGGTGCAGCGGGATCGACGCGAAACTGTCGAAGCCGCCGGTTGGCAACGAGAGGAAGATTTCGGCCCGTGCCACCGTCGCAGGCAGCACTGGTTTCAACGCGCAGGCAATGGCACGGAACAGGTTGATGCCGGTGCTGAGGATTACGTGCAGCTCGTCGTGTCGCGAGTCGTCTTTGGCGACCGCCCACGGGGCGGCGTCGGCGATGTAGGCGTTGGCTTGGTCCGCGCAGGCCATGATGGAGGTAATAGCCTTGCTGTACTCGTCGCTTTCGTAGAGCGCGGTCGCGGCCAGCAAACGTTCGCTGATGGCGGCGAGCAAGTCCATCGCGGTCTTTTCAGCCGCTGACGGTGTGTCCTTGTTCCAGAACGCTTCCGCCAGTTCGCCATCGAAATGCGTCTCCAGCAATTTCGCGCAGCGGCTTGCGATGTTGACGAATTTGCCGACCAGGTCGGCGTTGACGCGCTGGGCGAAATCTTCAAGGTTCAAGTCGATATCGACGACGCCGCCGGACGACTTCGCGGCGAAGTAGTAACGCAGGCAATCGGCATCGAGGCCAACATCCAGCCATGTTCGCGCCATGATGAAGGTGCCGCGCGATTTCGACATCTTCGCGCCATTGACGGTGACATAACCGTTTACATGCAGCCGCGTCGGCATGCGCATCCCGGCACCGTGCAATACCGCCGGCCAGAACAGGCCGTGGAAATTGACGATGTCCTTGCCGAGGAAGTGATGCAGTTCGGCATCGCTGTCCGGTTTCAGGAATGTGTCGAAGTCGATGCCGCGCTCCGCGCACAGCGCCTTGAAGCTGGCGAGGTAGCCGATCGGCGCATCCAGCCACACGTAGAAGAACTTGCCCGGCGCATCAGGAATCGGGAAGCCGAAGTAAGGCGCATCGCGCGAGATATCCCAGTCGCGCAAGTCGCCGTCCAGCCATTCGCGCAGCTTGGCCTTGACCCCGGAATGCGCAACCGCACCCTGCAACCACTCGTTAAGTACATCGGCGAACTGCGGAAGCTGGAAAAAGTAGTGCTCGGATTCGCGCAGCTCCGGCGTGGCGCCGGAAACGACCGAGTGCGGATTGCCAAGTTCGGTCGCGGCGTACGTCGCGCCGCAGGTCTCGCAGTTGTCGCCGTACTGGTCGGGTGTGCCGCAGTTCGGGCAGTTTCCCTTGACGTAGCGATCCGGCAGGAACATCGCCTTCGCGGGATCGTAAAGCTGAGCAACGGAGCGTTGCGCTATCGCGCCAGCCGCGCGCAGACGACCGAAGATCAGTTCGACCAGCGCCTTGTTTTCAGCCGAATGCGTCGAGTGATAGTGATCGAAGGCGACGCCAAATTCGGCAAAATCCGCTTCGTGGCCGCGCTGGATCGCGGCGATATAGTCTTCCGCCGCGAGACCGGCTTTTTCAGCGGCCAGCATGATCGGCGTTCCGTGCGCATCGTCGGCGCACACGAAATGCGCGACCGCCCCGTTCAAACGCTGCGCCCGCACCCAGATATCGGCCTGGATATAGCCAAGCAGGTGGCCAAGGTGCAGCGCGCCGTTGGCGTAAGGCAAGGCGGCGGAGACAAGAGATTGACGCTGCGACGGCATTCGATAAGGTCCGGAATTCATTCTGGCAAGCCGCCAATTATCGCATGCGACGGCCTGGTCACTCGTACAGCAACAGGAATTGACGGTCTCCCTCGCTACAATGCGCGGCTAGTCCATACCGAGCGCCGCAATGACTGCCGTCACCGCTGAAACCGTCAAGACTCTGCTCGCGACCATCATCGATCCGCACACCGGCGTTGATGTGGTCACTGGCGGCAGCGTGCGCGGTGTGGGCGTTGATGGCGAAAACGTTTCGCTGGATGTGTGCCTGGGCTACCCGGCTCTGCAATGGCCGGCCGAACTGGCCGCAACGATGCAGTCAACGCTGGAAGCCGATACGGCCATCGCCCACGCTAGTGTCGGCATTCGCTGCAATGTGCAACGCCATCAAGTGCAGGAAGGCCTGAAGCCGTTGGCGGGCGTGAAGAACATCATCGCGATTGGCTCGGGCAAGGGCGGCGTCGGCAAGTCGACGGTCGCGGCCAATCTCGCGCTGGCCTTGCAAGCTGAAGGTGCCAAGGTCGGCATCCTCGATGGCGATATCTACGGCCCCAGCCAACCGCGCATGTTGGGAGTCTCCGGCAAGCCCGAATCGCCCGATGGCAAGCGCATCATTCCGCATCGCGCCCACGGCCTTCAGATGATGTCGATTGGCCTGCTGGTCGAGGAAGACACGCCGATGATCTGGCGCGGTCCGATGGCGACCCAGGCGTTGCAGCAGTTGTTGAACGAATCGATATGGGAGGATCTGGATTATCTGATCCTCGACCTGCCGCCGGGCACCGGCGATATCCAGCTGACCCTGGCGCAGAAGATTCCGGTTGCCGGCGCGATCATCGTCACCACGCCGCAGGACATTTCGCTGCTCGATGCGCGCAAGGCGCTGCGCATGTTCGAGAAGGTCAACATTCCGGTGCTCGGCATCGTCGAAAACATGGCCAGCCATGTCTGCTCGAACTGCGGCCATGAGGAGGACATCTTCGGCAGCGGCGGCGGCCAAGCGATGGCCGACCAGTATCACGTGCCGTTGCTCGGCCAGTTACCACTCGACATCGAGGTACGTCGTCAGGCTGACAGCGGCACGCCAATGGTCGCGGCGAAACCGGAATCCGAGATCACCCTGCGCTACCGCGAAATTGCCCGCAATGCCGCTGGGCGCTTGTCGCAACGGCCGCGCAACAAGGCGATGTCGCTGCCCAATCTGGTGGTCGAGTGATCTTGCGCTGCCCCGCCGCTACGCTTTCCACCTCCACAAGAATTGACCGGACCGTTACTGCATGAGCATCAAGAACGACAAGTGGATACGCCGTATGGCGACCGAGCACGCCATGATCGCGCCGTTCGAATCCGGTCAGGTGAAGACCGATGCGTCCGGCGAGCGGCTGGTGTCGTATGGAACGTCGAGCTACGGCTACGACGTGCGCTGTTCCAACGAGTTCAAGGTGTTCACCAACATCAATTCGACGATTGTCGACCCCAAGAACTTCGACCCGCTGAGCTTTGTCGATGTTCAGGCCGATGTCTGCATCATCCCGCCCAATTCGTTCGCGCTGGCGCGCACGGTGGAATATTTCCGCATACCGCGCAGCACGCTGGTGGTCTGCCTCGGCAAATCAACTTATGCGCGCTGCGGCATCATCGTCAACGTGACACCGCTGGAACCGGAGTGGGAAGGCCACGTCACCCTGGAATTCTCCAACACCACCACACTGCCGGCGCGCGTCTACGCCAATGAAGGCGTCGCCCAGATGCTGTTCTTCGAGTCCGACGAGGAATGCGAGACCAGCTACCGTGACCGCGGCGGCAAGTACCAGGGCCAGCGCGGCGTTACACTTCCCCGAACCTGAACACTGCTGCACGGTCGTACAGCAGCGCAACCATGGAGTCGCCCGATGTTTTCGAACTTTCGCCCTCGCGGACCGTTGATCGCCTTGTTCCTCGCCATATTACTGGTCGGCGGCTGCTTCAAGCAGACCCGGCCGGGTGAGGAATTCAGCAATGCCGACATTCCGGCCTCGTTCGACGTCACCATCACCGCGGCCAAGGACAATCAGTACGAGTACAACGACGTGCCGCTGACATCAGTCGATTTGAAGGACGCGATGCGCTATCGCAAGGATCAGGCACAGCCGCTGTCCACCGTGCTGTTGCAACGTGGCGAGAAGCAGCGCCTCACCGATAGTTACATCGCCACCATCGCCCGCTTGTCGCATGAGCTTGGCTTTCGCGCTTTCATCAAGGACAAGGAAGGCATTTCCGAAGTCCGCACCAGTTCCGCCCCCGCCCAATAACAGGACATCGCCATGACATCCGCTATCAAATCAGCTCTGCCCAGAATCTTGTTTGCCAGCCTGTTCGCTCTGTCGGTGGCTCCGGCATTCGCTGCCAAGGACGTGCGCGACGGCAAGGTCGTCGTCTACCCGGTGAAGGACGACCACTTCAAGGTCAACGAGTATTCTTCGATGCCGAAGGCGCAGTTATATGGCTACATCGGCGATCTGCGTGATTCGCAAGGACTGAAGACCATCGTTCTCAAGCGTTCGGAACGGGCGACGCCGGAACAACTCAACTCGATCAGTTCGATCGCGCGTCATCTGGAGATCAACGCCGTTGACGACGATGGCAACAACCTGATCAAGCCCATGGCCGAGCCCGCCGCAGAGCCGGCACCCGCAGCGCAAGAAGCGCAGCCGATGGCAGAGCCTGCCAAGCCCGCAGAGCCTGCTACCGAGGCAGAACCGGTCAACTGATAGTCACCAGCAACCCGTGCAGCGCACCAGCGTTGCGCGGGTTTGCCCTGATTTCCAGCGCTGAGCAGTCCTGCCGCGTTCGCGAATCCCCAGTGACCTTGTTTCCATTGAATTTTTTTCCAACACCTCGTCCGCGATCCTGGTTGGCAGCGCTAACTGTCGTGCTGTGCATCGCGAGCGCATGGCCCGTCCACGCCGGCTGGCGTGAAGCGCTTGGATGGACCTCGCAGAAAGCCGTCGACACCTTCAGCAGTTGGCGTGACCGCATGTTCAGTGTGATTCGTGACGACGAACCGCTAGCCGACGCCAACTCGAACCTGCCGATCGTGCCGACCATGAACGTGCCCGAGCGCTTTGTGATCAGCACCCAGTCGCCGCAGCGCGCGTTTCCCGAAGGCGAAAGCCGCTATCGGCTGATCGAACTTTCACGCACGTATGCGCACGTGGCGGTGCGTCTTCGCGTGATGGCCGTGCCAAATCCCGACGCGCGCGGCAACAGCGTTTTCAAGCCGATCATCTACGTGATCGGCGACGACGAGCAGGTCCGTGACTCGCAGGAAGCCGAACCCTTGTTGATCGATATCCAGCCGTTCAAGCGCACCCGCTTGCTGGCCTGCGTCAGTCTGGAAAACGTACGCCGATTCGCGATCGCGACGCCTGCTGCGGCAGTCGACACGTTCTACGAAACGAAATCACGCAGCAAATTGGAAGCGCCCAAGACCAGCTACGGGTTCTACTACTCGACCGAGCCGGTGAAAGTGAAACTCCCGTACAAATCGACCGGCGAGATGGTGCTGGAAGTGACACGTGAGGAGAGGGCTGGCGCCGGGTGCGATGGCCACGGTGACGATCCCAAACTCGACGGCGAATCCGGGAAGGACGAGCCATCGGATGACAAGTCCGAGGAGAGAAAGTCCAGCGACTGATTGTCGCCGGACAAGCCAGGTCAGTGCGTGGTCCCAGCCGCCAAGGCAATGTCGGCATCGTGAGCAAGACTGGTGCGTATCGCCACGCTCACGCCTTCGATCATCGTTGCGAGTGCCATGCTGGGTTGCCCCGGATGGTTGACGCCCTGCTCGGGCAGCCACGGCACATGGATAAACCCACCGCGGCCCTGGCTCGATGATTCGGCGAGGCACGACGCGGTCAGGAAAAATACCTGGTTGCAGACGTAAGTACCCGCCGAATGCGAGATGGCGGCCGGAATGCCGGCATCGCGCAACGCCAGCAGGATGCGTTTCAATGGCAGGCTCGCAAACAGGCCGGCGGCAGCGCCTGCCTGCACCGGAACATCAACCGGCTGGCTGCCCTCGTTGTCGCCGATACGTGCGTCGATGAGATTCACGGCGATCCGTTCCAGCGACAGTTCGGCGCGACCGCCGGCTTGGCCCAGTCCGATCACCAGCACGGGATCGAGCTCATCGATCCATTCCGCGATCAGGCATTCGCACGGTGCAAAAGCGACTGGCATCACGCGACCGACGATGCGGTGACCATCGATCTCCACGCCGTCCAGCGCTTCGACGATGCACTGCGAGGGATTGACGGTTTCGCCACCGAAAGGTTCGAAGCCGGTGAGCAGGATGACCTTGTCGGTTTTCATCGAAATACCAGCAGCGCCATCAGCGTGATATTGACGACCAACAGGCAAAGCGCCGTTGGAATCTGCGACGCGATCACCGCGTACTGACTGCGCAGTTCCAGCAGCACCGCGGGAACGATATTGAAGTTCGCTGCCATGGGTGTCAGCAAGGTTCCGCAGTAACCGGTCAACATGCCGAGTGCGCCGAGTTCGGCAGGATGAGCGTGGTGCTGCACGATCAGCAAGGGCAGGCCAATGCCGGCCATCATCACCGGGAACGCGGCGAAGGCATTACCCATGATGACGGTGAACACGACCATGCCGAACGCAAACGCCAGCAGCACCACCATTCGGTTGTCGATCGGAATGGCCTGCGTGGTCAGCATGGCGATGGCATCGCCAACACCGGTTGCCGCAAACACCGCGCCCAAGGTTGCCAGCAGCATTGGAAGCAAGACCGCCCAACTGATCGAATCGAGTAGTCGACTGCCTTCGCGCACGCCGACCGCAAACGATGCGCGGGTCGTTCGCATCGTCATGAACAAGGTCAGTATGCTGGCGACCCCGAGCGAGCTCAGGGTGATGGCTTTGTCCTCAAACAGGCTGACGCCGCCGGGTTTCAGCCAGGTTCCGGCGAGGAAAAGCAGCAGGGTGAGTGCCGGTATTCCAAGCGCGGGAGTGAAAAGCCGATTGCCGAGTTGTTCCGCCGACGTAGTGCGCCGTTCCACTTCGCCACTGCTTTCCGCGTGACCGCCCAAACGAATTCGCGTGGCCATGAGGCCAAGCAGGACGACGGCTGCCCCCATCGCCTGCACCGGCCAACGAACGCCATTTGTTTCTGCCGTGAGCATCGCGTCGCCGAACAAAAATGGCAGCGCGAGCAAGGCCCAGAACCCGACCAGCGGCCACCGTCGCGCGCGCAGGTTGAAGAACGCCGTCGCCAGCAGGAACGCTCCGACCAGCCAATACAGATACTCAAGCTTGAGCATCGTCGTCCCGTTGCTTGATGCGCTGGGCGAGTTGCTTGCGCAATGACGATTGCAGGAGGTTGATGCGGATTGCGTGGATGACAAAGGCCGCGATCGCCGTCGGCAAGGCCCATAGCGCAATGTGCAGTGGTTCCAGCACGATGCCATTGCGCGCGTAGAAACCCTGGATCAACAGCACCGCGCCAATGGCGACGAACACATCCTCGCCGAAGAACAGGCCAATGTTGTCGGTCGCCGCCGCACTGGCGCGGACTTTTTCGCTCGCCTCTTCGTCGAGTTTGCCAATGCTGCGCTCGGCTGCGGCAACACTCATCGGGGCGACCAATGGTCGAACCGTTTGCGCATGGCCAGCGACGTGGGTCAAACCCATCATGCTGGAAATCTGGCGGATGCCAAGATAGGCAATCTGAAAGCGCGCGAAGGTCAGCCCGCGAAAGCTGGCGATCCAGATCGATGCGCGTTCGCGCAAGCCGAAATGTTCCAGCAGGCCAATCGTTGGCAAGGTCAGCACGAACAACAGCAGGGCGCGATTGCTGACGAAGGCGCTGCCAAGCAGGGCTAGCATGTCGCCAACGCTTAGGCCAGCCGCGATGGAACTGACCATGCCCGCAACGACAACAACCAAAACCGGGTTGAAGCGCAGGGCGAATCCAAGCACGACCACGGCGACGCCGAGCAAGGGGTACAGGTTGGCAGCAGTCATGACAGCTCTCGCATGTGCGACGACGAAGACTAACCCATCGATAGGCGATCAAGGATCGCAGTGGCAGTCATCGTTCGAGAGCGATGACTTCGACAGATGCTGCATCCAGCGCCAGCCGCAAGCGCCGCGCGAATTCCGCCGCATCTTCGCGATCACCGTGCAGGCACAAGGTGTCGGCCTGCAATTGCACGAGGCTGCCATCGTCGGCAACGACTTGACCGCGTGTCGCGAGATCAAGCGCTTGCGCGACGGCCTGATCAATGTCGTCGATCACCGCACCAGGCACGGAACGCGGCATCAAACTGCCGTCGGCGCGATAGCGACGATCAGCAAACACCTCGTGCGCCACGGGCAAGCCGCGGCGTTCGGCGGCCTTGATCGATTCGCTGCCCGACAGACCAACGAAAATGAGTGTTGAATCGAAGTCGGCAACCGCTTCGGCAATCGCGTCGGCGACCACCGGGTCGCGAGCTGACATGTTGTAGAGCGCACCATGCGGTTTGACGTGGCTGAGTCGCGCACCGGCCGCCGTCGTGAAACCCGACAGCGCGCCGACTTGGTACAGCACCATGGCGTGGACATCGGCCGCGCTGACCTGCATCTCGCGACGACCAAAACCTTGCAGGTCGGGCAGCGAAGGATGTGCGCCAATCGTGACCTTGTAGCGCATCGCAGCAGCCACCGTTGCACGCATCGTGGCCGGATCGCCGGCATGGAAACCACAGGCGATGTTGGCTGAGCTGATGTGCTGCATGGCGTTGTCGTCGTCGCCCATGCGCCACGCACCGAACGATTCGCCAATATCACAGTTGAGATCGATACGATGTTTCATGAGCGTTCGCCGATGGCGCGAATCAGGTTGGCAAGTTCGCGTTGTTGCGCAAGATAGCGCGCTTGCGCCTGCTCCACACTCAACCATGCCAATCGCACGCGCTCGCCAGGGCGGCGCTGGGCGAATCGGCCAAGGTCAATCGCGGCGATCTGCGCGATTCGTGGGTAGCCGCCCATCGTCGGGTGCTCGGCCATCAGTGCGATCAGTTGGCCACCGGGCGGTAGCTGGATGGTGCCGAAGTTGACCGGTTCGCTGACCAGCTCCAATGGCTCGCGCAGATGTAGGGTTGGTCCATCAAGGCGAATGCCGACGCGATTGCTGTCGAGGGAAATGCTGAACTCGTCGCGCTCCAGGGCATTGATCGATTCGGCGTCGAGCGCATCGTGATGTCGTCCCGCAATGCAATGGATCGGTTGTGAAACGTCGGTGTCGAACCACGGGGCAGGGTCGAGCGACCAGTTGTTGCGGGATACGGATCGTGATGGCTTGGGCGCCATCGGCAAGACGTCACCGACTTGCAATGCTCGGCCTTCGTAAGGACCGATTCCTGCATTGAGGTCCGATGCGTGACTGCCCAAGACCCGCTCGACTGCCATACCATCGGCAATCGCGAGGTAGCCACGAACGCCGCTGCGCAGGGGCCCACAATCCAGTTCTGAACCTGCTTCGATGGTCAGCGGACGCCAACAGCCGATTGCGACGCCGTCAATTTTTGGTCTTGCGAAATCACCGGTCAGCGCCAAGCGACAGCCAGCGGTGAATCGCAATACCGGACCGGTGATGGTGATCTCAAGCGCGGCCATTCCGGCATCGTTTCCTGCAAGTGCCTGGGCAAGCCGGAATAGCGTGGGATCCATTGGCCCGCTGCTGCCGACGCCGAGCGCAGCCATTCCGATCCGTCCGCGATCCTGCAAGCTGGTCAACATTCCTGGCTTGACGACAAGGATGCTCATTCGCCGACTTTCGCGAGTGTGTTGAATTGCTCGCGGCTGATCGGAGCGAAACGAACCCGGTCACCCGCATTCACCAACTGGGGCGGCTGGCGACTCGTATCGAACAGGCGCAGCGGAGTGCGTCCAATCAGATGCCAGCCGCCGGGCAGGTCGGTCGGATAGATGCCGGTTTGCGCGCCGCCGATCGCGACCGATCCGGCGGGGACGCGCAGGCGGGGCTGGCTGCGTCGAGGCAAATGCAAGCTCGGGTCGAGTCCAAGCAGGTACGGAAAACCCGGCGCGAATCCGAGCATCGCGACGCGGTAGTCGCCATCGGCATGTCGAGCGATCAGATCATCGACCGTGATATCGAGCGTGCGCGATGATTCGACCAGGTCCGCGCCAAGCTCGGGGTCGTAGCAGACTGGAATATCGACAATCCGCGCCGTCGTCTCGACATCGTTGCCAACAGAATCGGCCAGACGTTGCAGCACCGTGTCGATGATTCGCTGGGCAGGTGATTGATCGACGCTGGCGTCAGGCCATGCGACCGGATCGTAGTGGACGACCAGGCTGGCATAGGCCGGTACCAGTTCAACAACGCCGGCAATCGGTGGCGATTGCAGGGCACGAACGGCGGCATGAACGCGGTCGTTGCAGGATCGATCAATACGCTCGCCGTAGCGCAGCAAGATGGAACTTTCGCTGGTCGATTCGAACTGCGGGGGTACTCCGGCTGGCATCAAGCCAACGCAAGCCGTAGCTGCGCCAAGGTTTGTGCAGCGTCTTCGTACGCTTGCGTACTGCCACGATCCCACACAGGTGCTGGCCATGCGTCATCACCGATACGCCGGGCGATCACGTGTAAGTGCAACTGAGAAACGACATTGCCAAGCGCGGCGACGTTGAGCTTGTCGAATGGCCCAAGCTGGCGCAGTGCAGCGTCGGCACGGTGGATTTCATCGAGCAACTGATGCTGGCCGGCACGATCCAGATCAGCCAGTTCGATCAGACCGTGCAGGCGTGGCACCAGAACCAGCCATGGATAGCGTGCATCGTTCATCAGCAAGACCTGGCAGAGGTTCAGGTCCGTGACGACGAAACAGTCGCCCGCCAAACGTTCGTCGAGGACGAAAGGCTCTGCCATCAGCCCAGCTCCCGCTCGAAAAACTCGAGCGTGCGGTGCAGCGCCAAGCTAGCCGAAGCCGCGTCATACGCCGCCCGTGCATCGCAGTTGAAACCATGGTCGGCAGGATAGGTGAACACTTCGGCATTGGCGAGTTCGCGGCGGTGTCTTTCGATCATGTCCGGCGGAATCGACTTGTCGTTTTCGCCAAAGTGAAACTGCATCGGTGCCTGGGGTGCTTCGTCGAAATAATGGACGTTGCGCATGCCGTAATAGCTGACCGACGGCATGGCCAGTCGCGCGGCTGCCAGATAGGCGACCGTGCCGCCCCAGCAATAGCCGACGCAGCCGATCTTGCCTGCCGATGCAATCGATGCGGCCGCGCTGGCGACATCTGCAACGGTGCGGTCGAGGCCAAGTTCGGTGACCAGTTTCTTGCCGGCGGCGATGCCGGCTCGGTCGTAATCCAGTTCAACATCGTTCTCGACGTGGTCGAAGAACGCCGGCGCAATCGCGACGTAGCCCAACGCGGCGAAGCGCTCGACAACGCTGCGGATATGCGCGTTGACGCCGAAAATTTCCTGCGCGACGACGATGCCGCCGCGTGGCTTTCCGATTGGCTCGGCCAACCAAGCACCAATGCAGTGCATGCCGCCGCCGTCGATACGAATTTCGTGGCCGCGAAGTTTGGTGTCGATGCTCATGAGATCGCCGCACCGTCGGCACTGACCACGCGATTGCGGCCGCGCGCCTTGGCCCGATACAAGGCCTGGTCGGCGGCGTCCAGCAAGGCGTCCAGCGACGGTTGCGGAAGCAGCGACAGGCTGGCGACGCCGATGCTGATGGTGCCGGTATCGTCACCGGCTTTCAGGTTGGCCAGCGCGTTCTGCACGCGTGCCCGCAAGCGCTCGGCGACGGCGAGTGCCGACGCCATGTCGACGTCATCAAGGACCACGACGAATTCCTCGCCGCCGTAGCGGGCGAGGTCTTTGTCGCCACCGAGTTCGGACGTCATCGCCTTGACGGCAGCGATCAGCACGGCGTCGCCATGCAAGTGACCACGACGATCATTGATGAACTTGAAGTGGTCGAGGTCAATGATGAGCACGCTGACTTCGTGACCATGCATGATCGCCTTCGGGACGATTTGTTGCAGGTGATGCATCAATTGAGCGCGGTTGTAACAGCCGGTCAGCGCGTCACGTATCGAGATGGCATGCAGCTCGCGTGAGTGCTCGAGCAATCGTTCGTTGGCTTGGTGCAGTTGCTCGCGTTGCGACTCGATTTCGCGGTTCTTGTTCTCGAGATTGTTGTTCAGACGCCGGATGCCGGTGTAACGCCAGGCACCAATCACCGCCAGCAACGCTAGCGCGAAGATTCCATACCAGGTGATCTTTTGTTCCAGTGACTGCATGCGCAGACGGGTGCCCTGTAACTCGTTGCGACTGCGCAAGCCTTCCAGCGCCTGATCACCGGCGAGCCGCGAATTGCGCACTTTCAGCTCGGCAAGCTGGCGACTGGCGCGCACTCCCAGCATCAGCTCGCGTTGTTCAGCGTGCCGCTTGGCGAACACCAACTGCGCCGGAAAGTCGCCCTTGCTGGCGGCCAGTTGTTCGCTCAGCGCGTAAAACTCGATCAGTTGCGGCAGCAGTCGAGCGTCTTCAAGTACGGCGCCAGCCTCGTCGAGGTGGCGCTGCGCACTGGCGGCATCGTCGCGTCGCATCGCGATGCCGGCCATTGGCAGCAATGCGCGGGCCACGATTTCACGAACACCCGATTCGCGGCCAGCTGCCAATCCGGCCTGCAATTTCAAAATAGCCTCGTCGATTCGGCCCAAGCCAACCAGCGCGCGGCCACTTTCGACCAGGTTGAAGCCGATCGACGAACGGTGGCCGCTCATTTCGTCGATCAACGCTGCCTGGCTTGCCGAGTCCAGTGCCGTCGCAAATTCGCCCTGGTCGTTGAGCACTGCCGCCTGACTGCCCAGGATCGGGGCCAGCCCGAATGCATTGCCCTGTTTGACCGAGATAGTCAATGCCTTGTCCAGATAGTCGCGCACCATCGCCTGGTCATCGATTTCGCGATAAAGCAGGGCAATATTTCGATACGTGGTGTCCAGGCGGTAACCGCTGGCAAGTCGTGTATCGCGCGCCTGCAGATGCGCTTCAAGGGCGTTGGCGAAGTCGCCCTGATCGCGGTACAGCGAACCCAGCGCGTTAAGTGCATCGCCCAATAATTCTTCCGAGTGCGCCGCGCGCGCTTTCGCCACGCTGTTCTGCAAGTCTTCCAGCGCCGCATCGAGACGACCTTCACGCCGGCGCGCGACGCCGCGCAGGCGAAGGGCAGCAGAGTCCAGCCCAGGCTCGCCTCGTGTGGTTGCGAATGCTGCAAGGCGGTCCGACGACAGTCTTGCCGATTCGGAATCGCCGGCTTGCAGGTCGAGATCGCCGAGGATTTCCAGAGCCTGAACCAATCCGTTTTCATCGTTCAGGCGAGTCGCGAGTTCTTCGACGCGGCTCCAGGAATCGCGCGCCGGCTCGATCGAATCCAGCGCCAGGAACACAAGGCCCAGCTCGCGACGTCCTTCGAACTCGATGCGTGGTCCGAACAATTGGCCAGCCAGGTCCAGCAGCGGTGTTACCCCGAACGTCACCAGGTTTGCCAAGTCCTGGGTGCGTCGCGCGGCATCGACGTATGGCTCGGGTGACGGCTGTGCGGACGCCGTGCGCGCGCCAAGGATGGCGAGGGCGCAGAGCAGCATCGTGGCAGTGCGTGGATAGCGCTGTCGCCGGGGCATCAATTGAGCCAAAGATGAAGTCACCCGGATTGTAGCGATAGCGAGGGATCCTGCCACGTAACCAGCGCAAGAATCGGCAATTGGTTCGAGCGCCGTAGCGGCGTTCGAAGCATTTTCGCGACGCGCGGAAACGGCTTTCGAGCCCAGTCGATATCATGGCGACCGTTTTTAGCCGATCAGAGTACCCATGGAAACGTCCAGCAACACGCCAACTGTGGGCTTCGTCAGTCTCGGTTGCCCCAAGGCTCTGGTTGATTCCGAGCGCATCTTGACCCAGTTGCGGGTCGAGGGTTACGCGGTGGCGCCGAAGTACGAAGGCGCCGACGTGGTCGTGGTCAACACCTGCGGATTCATCGATGCTGCCGTGCAGGAATCGCTCGACGCGATTGGCGAAGCGATGCGCGAGAACGGCAAGGTGATTGTCACCGGATGCCTGGGCAAACGCGCCGAACTGATTCGCGAGAGCCATCCGGACGTACTTTCGATCAGCGGGCCGCAAGACTACGCCAGCGTAATGACGGCTGTGCACAAGGCGCTGCCGCCGACGCACGATCCGTTTCTCGACATCGTTCCGCCGCAGGGCATCAAGCTGACGCCGCGCCACTACGCCTACCTGAAAATTTCCGAAGGATGCAATCATCGCTGCACGTTCTGCATCATTCCCTCGATGCGCGGCGATCTCGTGTCGCGACCCATCGACGAGGTGCTGGGTGAGGCGGATCGATTGGTCCGCAGCGGGGTTCGTGAGTTGCTGGTGGTATCACAGGACACCAGCGCTTACGGGGTTGATCTCAAGTACGCCGAACGCGAATGGCGCGGAAACCGATACGCAACGCGAATGAAGTCGCTGTGTGAAGGACTGTCTCTGCTTGGCGCGTGGGTGCGACTGCATTATGTCTACCCATATCCACACGTGGACGAGATCATTCCGCTGATGGCGGAAGGCAAGATTCTTCCCTACCTCGACATTCCATTCCAGCACGCCAGCCCGCGCATCCTGAAACTGATGAAGCGGCCAGGCGCGATCGACAAGACCTTGCAACGCATCCGCAACTGGAAATCTATCTGCCCCGACTTGACGATACGCAGCACTTTCATCGTTGGGTTTCCCGGCGAGACTGACGCCGAGTTCGAGGAGCTGCTGACCTTCCTTGACGAGGCACAACTGGATCGTGTCGGCGCGTTCGCCTATTCGCCAGTTGATGGCGCGCGTGCCAACGATCTGCCCGACAGCGTGCCGGAAGAGGTCAAGCAGGAACGGCTTGCCCGGTTCATGGAACGACAGGCCGGAATCAGTGCTCAACGATTGCAACGCAAAGTTGGCAGCGAGATGGAAGTATTGATCGACGAAATCGACGGCGACACAGCCGTCGCGCGCTCCGCTGCCGATGCGCCGGGCGTCGATGGACTGGTTCACGTCAAGGGCGCTGGCCGACAGCGTGTCGGTCAATTGATCCGCGTTCACGTCACCGCCGCCGATGCGCATGACCTGTTCGCCGAAGTTGCAAAGGACGCCGCATGATTGTTGTCCATCACCTCAACAACTCGCGCTCGCAACGCATCCTGTGGCTGCTCGAAGAACTCGGCCTCGACTACACCATCCAGTCCTGGCAACGCGACAAGAAAACCATGCTGGGACCACCGGAGTTGCGCGCGATTCATCCGCTCGGCAAGTCGCCGATTGTTGTCGATGGAGATCAAGTGCTGGCGGAATCCGGCGCGATCATCGAGAGCCTGGTGGAGCGCTACGACACTGCCAACATGCTGGCTCCGCCCCGCGACAGCGCGCAGTTCCAACGCTGGCGCTATTGGCTGCACTACGCGGAAGGTTCGGCGATGCCGCCGTTGCTGCTGAAGCTCATTTTCGACCGTATCCGCACCGCACCGATGCCTTTTTTCGCCAAGCCTTTCGCACGAGCGATTGCCGACAAGGCGAACGCCGGCTTCATCGGTCCGCAACTGACCTTGCATCTGGATTTCATGGAGGCGGCATTGGCGAACAGCGAATGGTTTGTCGGCGACCAGTTTTCTGCCGCGGATATCCAGTTGAGTTTTCCATTGGAAGCTGCGGCAAGTCGGGCGGGGCTGGATCACAATCGACCGCGCCTGCTGCATTGGCTGCAACGCATCCATGCGCGACCGGCTTATCAACGCGCATTGCAGCGAGGAGGTCCGTATGACTACGCCTGAGCGAGAAACCACACGCGGCACGCGGCTCAACAAGTTCATCGGCGAATCCGGTTTCTGTTCGCGGCGCGAAGCGGATCGCCTGATTGCAGCGAGCCGCGTCAGCGTCAACGGCAAAGTTGCTCGAATGGGTTCGGAAGTTGGCCCCGACGACGAGGTGTTGATCGACGGTCAGGCGCTGGCGGCCCGCAAGGTGATCACCAGTACTGGCCGCAAGCACGTGTACATCGCCTTGAACAAACCGGTCGGCATTACCTGCACCACCGAACTCGAAGTGCCCGGCAACATCATCAGCTTCGTTGATCACCAGCAACGCATCTTCCCGATCGGCCGCCTCGACAAGGAATCGGAAGGGCTGATCCTGCTGACCAGCAACGGCGATATCGTCAACGAAATCCTGCGCTCGGAGAACAACCACGAAAAGGAATACCTGGTTGCCGTGAACAAGGCGGTCACGCCGGAATTCATCATTGGCATGATGAAAGGAGTGCGCATCGGTCGTGATGAGACTTTGCCCTGCAAGGCCGCGAAGATCGCGAAATTCGGTTTTCGCATCGTGCTGACGCAGGGCCTGAACCGCCAGATCCGGCGCATGGCGATCGCGTTCGGCTATCGCGTCACCCAGCTGCGCCGGGTGCGCATCGACAACGTGAAAGTCGGCGCGCTCAAGGAAGGCCAGTGGCGCAACCTGACCGAGCAGGAACTGCGTGGGCTGCTGCCCAAACGCACGTCATGGTGAAGCGCGCCAGCGATCACGCTGGCGTCAATCAACGGGTTTAACCAGAGCCGGATTGTCCCAACCCGGGCGCGCGGCGAAACGCGATCCGTATTTGCCTTCCAGCGTCGCCAGTCGCGCCTTGACCGAATCGACACCGGCCTCACGCAGATACTGCAACGGGCCGCCACGGAATGGGGCGAAGCCGGTCCCAAAGATGACGCCAGCATCGAGCAGGTCGGCGCTGTCGACCACGCCATCGTGCAGGCAGGCCACCGCTTCGTTGATCATCGGCAGGATCATGCGATCTTCGAGATCAGCCGGAACCGAAGCATTCGGATCGACTTCGGGCTTGACCGGCTTGCCGTCCTTCCACACGTACAAACCTTCGCCGGTTTTCTTGCCTTTCTTGTCCTGTTCCAGATACCTCTCAAGACCGGCCGGAATATCCAGGCCAAGATAGTCGCCAAGCTCCTTGCCAACCGACGCGGCGACGTCGAGCCCGACCGTGTCGGCAAGTTCGATCGGACCCATCGGCATGCCGAATTTCTTCGCTGCCTTGTCGATGACCGGCCCCGGCACACCTTGATCGAAGATGCGCAGCGCTTCAAGCAAGTACGGCATCAGGATACGGTTGACCAGGAAGCCCGGCGTGCCGGCGACAGCGATCGGTAACTTGTCGATGCCTTTGGCAAAGGCCAGTGCACGCTTTTCGTTGGCGTCGGAGAGTTTCGGATGACGGACGATCTCGACCAGCGGCATCTGCGCGACCGGATTGAAATAGTGCAGACCGACGAATCGGGAAGGTTCGTTGACTGCGCTGGCCAACTCGGCGATCGGAATGCTCGACGTATTGCTGGCCAACAGCGCGTCGGCCTTCATGCGTGGCTCCAGGTCACGATAGAGCGCCTGCTTGGCTTCAAGATTCTCGAAGATCGCCTCGATAACGAGATCGGCTTTCGCGACGCCGGCACCTTCGACATCGCCAACCAGCCGCGCAAATACCGGGTCAATCCGCTCGGCCGTCTTCAGGCGTCTGGTGAAGAGTGCCTTTGCACGGTCCAGCGCCGGCTGCACGTACTTCATCTCGCGATCCTGCAAGCTAACGCTGAAACCGCGCAGCGCGCACCACGCCGCGATGTCGCCGCCCATCACGCCGGCACCGACGACGTGGACGTGCTCAATGCCATGGTCGACTTTGCCGCTTTGCGCCTTGAGCGCTTCCATCAGGAAGAACACGCGAACCAGGTTTTTCGCGGTATCGCCAGCAGCCAGCTTGTCGACCGTGCGCGCTTCACGATCCAGTCGTTGCTTGATGTTGCCGCCACGACGCCAGGTTTCGATCAAGGCGAATGGCGCGGGGTAATGTTCCGGTCGCGCCTTGGCAGCGGTTTGCTTGCGCACCATCGGCGCGATGATCTGGCGCGCCAGCCAGATGTTGGTGGCCCACGCCAGCGCGCGTTGCGCGAACGGTCGCGATCGGCGCTTGCGAACCAGCTTCTTCGCCGTCTCCAGCAGTTGTTCCGGCGTAGTCACCAGATCGACGAGTCCAACTGCTTTCGCCTTGTCCGCCGACAGCGCGGAACCGGTCAACATCAGCTCCAGCGCTTTCGGGGCGCCGATCAGATAAGGCAGTCGCGACGTGCCGCCCCAGCCGGGAATGATGCCGAGCTTGATCTCGGGCAAACCAATCTTTGTCGATGGGTCGCGGCTGGCGACGCGAATGTCGCAGGCAAGCGCAATCTCGGTGCCGCCGCCCATGCAGTGGCCGTGGATGGCCGCAGCGGTCGGGCAGGGCAGTTGCGCGAGCCGTTCGAAGACCCGCTGGCCGTTGCGGATCTGATCGAGCGTGTTGCCGTTGCGGGCGAAGCCTGCGAACTCCTTCAGGTCCGCACCAACGACAAAACCGGCCGGTTTACCGGAACGGATCACTACGCCTTTCGGCGGATCGATCTCCAGGCGTTCCAGCAGCGCATCGAATTCGTCGATCACCTCACGGTTCAGGGCATTGACGGCAAGGCCGTCGCGGTCCAGCGTCAATACGAGGACGCCGTCGGAATCGCTCTCGGCACGCCAGTGGCGGAATTGCAGGCCTTCAAACATTGTTCCTCCCGGTCCGCCATGCGCGGACGAACGGTTATGATCGGCGCAGCCTCTTCTCTGGTCAACGTAAGACCAGCCCGCTATGTTGGTTCCGATTTCACCTGGATGGTCGATTTGCGCCCGTGATTGATTCCACCCCCGCCGCCGTTCTGGTGACTCCGAAGATGTTCGAGTCGTTGCTGTCGGCTGACAAGAACCTCATCGTTCTTAGCACGCCGGAACCCCTCGTGGCGCTGGCACAACTGCGCCAGTTGGCCATGCGCGGCGGTCAGGCTGTGTATGTGTGGGAGCCGGAACTCGGCATCGCGCCGATGCGCGATGCAAGCGCACGTGTTGCCAGCACCGAGCGGCTGGGCGATGCACTTCGTCACATCCAGCGCAGCCGCCATTTCGGCATCTATGTGTTGGTTGGCGCCGAACGCGAGTTGCGCGCCGAACATACTGGGCTGTTGCAGGCGATCAGCGAAAGCGATAATCCTGCCGCGCGCAAACTTGCATTCCTCGGTTCCAGTTTCAACATGCCAGCCGACCTGGTCGAATCCGTCGAATACATTCGCTGCAATGGCGCCACCACGGCGCGACTGCGCTTGCGCGACGGCAAGTGGCTGCGCTGATGGGATCAATCGGCAGCCAGGCTTCAATCCTCATCGTCTCGGCATCACCGGATGATCGCAGCGTGTTGTTCAAGGCGCTCGACGTGCTGGAATTCGACGCCATTTACACGGCGCACGACTATGCCCAGGCACGCAGCTTGTTGCACCAGGATCTCAGCATCGACCTGGCAATCCTGGATTGTCGTGCTGACGAAAGCGTGGTCATCGACTTCTGTCGCGAGCTGCAAGATCTCAGCCAGGAAGGGCGCGTGCCGATCATCGGCATCCGTGCCGGCGAAACCGATTTCACGCCCTGGTATGCGAAGTCACCGCCGGAAGATATCGTTGACTGGATCAGCAGCCCGGTCGATTCCAGCGATGCGCTGGCCCGGATCGACACGCTGTTGAGTGGACGCATGGTCGATGACGGCAGCGCGATCAGTTCCGTCGAGAGCCAATATCAATTCGTGTTTGAAGACAGCTTCGACGAGTTGCTGGTCGTTGATCCGGACAGCGGTCGCATCATCGACATCAACAGCACTTTCGTGGAACGCAGCGGCTTTGCGCGCGTCCAGGTGATGGGTGGGATGATCGAGTCCTTTGACGGGCTGAAAGCCGGCGCACCACGCGACGACTTCCTGGTCGAGTTGGTCAGCAGTGGCCGCGCCACCCAGCGTGGCCGCAGGGTGCGTGCCGATGGCACCTCCTATGCGGTCGACGTGCATGCGCGAGTAAGCAGCAGCGAGGGTCGTCGCCTGCATCTGTACACGTTCCGCAAGCAGGACGAACTGGGGCTCTACGAGCAGGCTTTGTCGATCCTGGCCCGAATGAGCCAGTCCAGCGGTGGCGAGCTGGGTTTGAACCATGTCGTCCGCAACGTGGTGGACTGGTTGGAACTGGATTTCGTCATGCTGTCGGTGATGCTTGGCGAAGGCGGCGACGGCACGCAAACATTGCTCGCCCACTGCCAGCCTCCGGCCGAGAGCGGCGGGGCAGACCCGCGACGCGAAGCGTTGATGCTGCGCATCAACGACGGCGAGGAGTTCATCCATTCCAGCGGTGCCTCCAGCTTGCTTGGCACCGACAGCTTCCTGAAGGAACGCGGTTACGAATGCATCATCGGCTTGCCGATGCGCGACACCCGCGGCGCCATCGTCGGTGGCTGGTTGTTGGCACGTCGCGAACGGTTGGAATTGGGTGCGCCGGTGGTGGACACCTTGCGCATCATCACCCATCGACTAGCGCTGGACCTGGAAGCTCGCCGCGCTCGCGAGGAGTGGCGAGTTCGCGGTTTGCAGGATGCACTGACCGGTTTGCCGAACCGGCTGCTGTTCAACGACCGTCTCGAATCGGCGATCAAGGAAGCGTTGCGCACCGGCGAAAGCTTCGCGGTGATGTTCTTCGACCTGGATCGATTCAAGAAGATCAATGACTCGCTCGGCCACGCGATGGGTGACCAGGTTTTGCTTGGCGTTTCGCGACGGCTGCGCGCCAGCGTGCGTGCGCCGGACACAGTGGCGCGCTATGCCGGCGATGAATTCACCTTGATCCTTCGCCACATCACCAATCGCGAAGATGTCTTGAAGATCGCCGACAAGATCGTGCGCTCGATGGAAGCGCCGCTGACCCTGCCGGACAAGCTGGAGCTGCACATCACGGCGACGCTGGGTGTCAGCTTTTTTCCGGACGATGCCAGTTCGGCCGAGGAACTGGTCAAGTGCGCCGACGAGGCCATGTATGCGGCGAAGGCCATGGGCCGCAACACCTTCCAGGCGTATGTTGCCAAGACCGACGACAGCCACCAGCAAAAGTACGCACTTGAGGAGCAACTCCGACTGGCCCAACGCAACAATGAGTTGCGCGTCTATTACCAGCCGCAGATCGACACCGCCAGCGAAGACATCGTCGGCATGGAGGCACTGGTCCGCTGGGAGCATCCTGAACTCGGCTTGATCAGTCCCGGTTTCTTCATACCTCTGGCCGAAGAAACCGGCCTGATCATCCAGATCGGCGAGTGGGTGCTGCGCACCGCCTGCGTGGATACGAAGCGTTGGAACGATCACTTCCAGTTGCCGTTACGGATCAGCGTCAATCTTTCCGCATTGCAGTTGAAGCAAACCAATCTGGTCCAGATCGTGGAATCGGCACTCGCGGAGTCCGGGCTGGAAGCGCATCTGCTCGATCTGGAAGTTACCGAGAGCGTCAGCATCAAGTCGATCCCGAATCTGCAGGAAACCCTGGGAGACTTGCGCTTGCTTGGTTGCAAAGTGTCGATCGACGATTTCGGAACCGGTCAGTCGTCGCTGGACTATATCAAGCGCTTCCCGGCCGATCACATCAAGATCGACCAGTCTTTCATCCGTAACATCGGCGTCGACCCTGATGACGAGGCCATCGTCCAGGCCACGATCAGCATGGCCCACAACCTGAATCGCAAGGTGGTTGCCGAGGGCGTCGAGACCGAACACCATCTGGACTTCCTGCGCGAACAGGGTTGCGATACGTTGCAGGGTTATCTGTTCTGCCGGCCGTTGGCACCGGTGGCCTTCAAGTCGATGCTGGAAGGGCGCGACCTGCTGATCCGCGCGTCAATGCTTGAATAGCGCGTCGCCGGCCAATCGGCCGGTCAGATGAAACTTTCACAAACGGGTCGTGGTCTAGCAATGCGCTGAGCGACCCATGCGGGATGTTCTGATCAACCCCGCACAGGCGTCACCGATCTGTCTGCGCGCAGATCAAGGCGCGTCGCCGACGGCAGACTGGCCGTCTGACAAGGGGGCGCAACGCAGGGCTGCACGCCGACAGATTGGCCCCCAACGGGTTGATTCCAAATGACGGGGTGATGTCGGAAAGGCCCTCACATCGACACGCGCGGCTTGTCCAGGCGGCCAGCCTGCACGGCACCACGCATGTCGATGTGAGAACGTTTCTGACATCATGCCCCCTGCGTGGGGTTGATCAGAATATCCCTTAGGAGATGTGCCCGGATGGGCGAAACCGAGACCGACCAGGAACTCGTCGAACGCGTGCAGCGTGGCGACACCAAAGCCTTCGACCTGCTGGTGCGCAAGTACCAGCACAAGATCGTCAGTGTCATCACCCGTTACGTGTCCGACTGGAGTGAAGCGCAGGACGTATCGCAGGAGGCCTTCCTGCGTGCCTACCGTGCCATCCATGCGTTTCGTGGCGACAGCGCGTTCTACACATGGATGTACCGCATCGCCATCAACACGGCGAAGAACTACCTGGTTTCGCAGGGACGCAGGCCGCCGACCGACGATATTCCGATCGAGGACGCGGTGATCCACGAAGGCTCGTTGCGGCTGCGCGAGATGGCAACGCCCGAACGCGAATTGATGCGTCAGGAAATTGAACAAACGGTGTTTGCCACGGTCGAAGCCCTGCCTGAAGAACTCCGCGTCGCGATTACGCTGCGTGAAGTTGACGGGTTGAGCTACGAAGAAATCGCCGAGACGATGAGCTGTCCGATCGGCACGGTGCGTTCCCGGATCTTCCGGGCGCGCGAGGCGATCGAACTGCAATTGCGGCCCCTGCTGTCCGACCGGGACGATGGAAGCTGAAGCGCAGCATCGAAAGCCGCCCATCGCCAGACAGACAAACGCTAACACAGACAGGTCAACGACCATGAACCACGATTACCGCGAAAACCTTTCGGCGCTTATGGACGGCGAACTCGGCAAGGATGAATTGCGTTTCCTGTTGCGCCGCCTCGAAGCCGACCCCGATCTCGCGACCCAGTGGTCGCACTACCACGTTGTGCGGCAAACGCTACGCCATCAGGAAGTACTGGCCTTGCGCGCTGATTTTTCCGAAGTGATTTTTGCCCGCCTGCAGGCCGAAGCAGTGCCGGCACGGCAGCGACTTCCGCTGTTGCGCTGGGCGTCCGGCGGGGCAATTGCCGCTGCGGTCGCAGTCGCGGCGTTGATGGTTACCCAGCCCGGCGGTGTCGACGACAGTCATCCGGAAACCGACCTTGCCGCCACTGGTGTGCAACGTCCCAACTCGCAATCCTTGCTGGTCAACGCGCCAGCAGCGGCGGCACCTGCGACGGCCACCACCAGTAACGCCGCTGTCGGCACACGGCTGGCTTCTGGTGGCATCCCGGCAATGACAGTGTCGACCGCCAGCGATTGGGGGCAGGCCGGAGCCGTGGATCGCCGACTCGCGCCGTATTTGATCCAGCACTACCAGTCGGCCGGCCAAGCCGGTCCGTCCAACGTCGTTCCGTATGTCTTGCTGGCCAGTCCGGTCAACATCGACGATACCCACGACACCCAGACAATTGGCGAGGCGAGCAGCGGCGATCGCTGATGCCATCGGGCGGCATCCTACGATTCGTATAGCGATGTCCACGCCGATGGCCTTGTTGACCCGGATTGATGGTGGTATTCGTCTTGCCGTCCCTCGCGTGATCGCTTCGAATTCCACTCATCGCCTCTCCGTTGCTTGTCGCTACCTTGCCATTTTCGTCAGCCTGTTGCCGGCTCTCTCTGCCGTTGCTGATACGCCTGCTCCCGTCGAGAAACTGCGCCAGATGGCGCATTCGCTGCGCGCGCTGGACTATGAAGGGTCGTTCGTTTTCCAGAGCGGCGCGCGCGTCGATACGCTGCGCATCGTCCATTCCGCGGCTGGCGACGAGAGCGAACGGCTGACGCGCCTGTCCGGTCCGCCCAGCGAAGCAACGCGCCATGGGCAGTCGATCACTGTCAGACAGGACGGCCAGCCGCCGGTGTCCTTTGCAGCTGGCGCGACCGCTCGATTGCTGCCGTTGGTGCCGACCGATGCCGCTGCGCTTCCGAACGCCAACTATCGACTGCGAATGGCCAAACCTGATCGCGTTGCCGGTTACGACACCAATGTCGTCGACATTTCCGCAACCGACCCGTATCGCTACAGCTTTCGACTATGGCTGGATAAACAGCATCAATTGCCGCTGCGTGTTGCAGTCATCGACGACAACCAGCGCACCGTCGAGCAATACATGTTCGTCGTGTTGTCGATTGGTGGAGCACCGGCCAAGGGAGGTCCCGATGTGGCTACTCCAACGGTCTCAACACCTGCTGTCGTCGCCCTCGGTGGAAATGCGCGCTGGCTGGTCAATGACTTGCCAACCGGCTACTCGCTACGTGCCCGTCAGACGATGTCGCCAAACAAGGACAGCGAGCAACTGGTTTTCAGCGATGGCCTGGCAAGCGTGTCGGCCTACATCGAGCCGACGCCCGAACCGATCACTGACGATGTCGCGCTTTCGCGTGGCGCGATGAACGTCTACATCCACCGTGATCGCGGTTGGCGCTACACCGTGCTCGGCAACGTGCCCGCAGCGACCGTGCAACGCATCGCTGTTTCGATATCGGAATTGGGCGGAGGAAAGCCGAACTGAACATCGGCTGCACTACTGGCAGCGACTTGCCGGAACTTTGCCGAAGACGACCCATCAAAGTGGCGCCGATGCCAACCGGCATCCCACGTCATAGCCCGAGGTCAATCGAATGTTCGCAACTGCCACCACCCGTTGGTCCCTGGTTCCGTTGGCGCTGGTCGCCTTCGTTGTTTCAGCGCATGCCGACGAACTTCCCAATTTCACCCAATTGGTGGAACAGGCCGGTCCCGCTGTCGTCAACATTCAGTCGACTACCAGCGCAGACCAGGAGACGGACGAACAGCAGGTCCCGGAAATATTTCGGCGCTTCTTTGGCCCTGGGCAAGTCCCGCGCGGGCCGCAACAGGGCCAGCGCGTATCGGCCGGCTCGGGCTTCATCATTTCCAGTGACGGCTACATCCTGACCAATAACCACGTCGTTGAGGGTGCCGATACCGTTACGGTTCGTCTGGTTGATCGTCGTGAACTCGACGCCAAGGTGGTCGGTACCGATTCGCAGACCGACATTGCCTTGCTAAAGATCGACGCCACCGGTTTGCCGACGGTGAAGCTGGGCGATTCGACCAAACTCAAGCCTGGTCAGTGGGTGGTCGCCGTCGGCTCGCCGTTCGGGATGGACCATTCGGTGACCCACGGCATCGTCAGCGCGCTCGGTCGCGGTTACGACCGCAGCCAGCAGTACGTGCCCTTCATCCAGACTGACGTGCCGATCAATCCCGGCAATTCCGGCGGGCCCCTGTTCAATCTTGATGGCGAAGTGGTCGGTATCAACTCGCAGATATTCTCGAACACCGGCGGCTACATGGGCATGTCGTTCGCGATTCCGATTCGCGTCGCGATGAACACGGTCGACCAGCTCAAGGCAACCGGCAAGGTGTCGCGCGGAATGATTGGCGTGCAGATCCAGGGCGTCGGTCGCGCCGACGCGCAGGCACTCGGCTTGCCACGTTCGGGCGGTGCACTCGTGAACGCAGTAACTCCCGGCAGCGCGGCGGAAAAAGCCGGCGTGAAGCTGGGCGACGTAATCCTTTCGTTCAATGGCGTCGACGTGGTGACATCAAACGACTTGCCGCCAATGGTTGGCCTGACCAAGCCCGGCAGCAGCGCGCAACTCGGCATCTTCCGTGACGGCAAGAACATGACCCTGCCGATTACCGTGGGTGAGCAACCTGCCGATGCCAATGCCGTCGCCGCGATGCCCGGCAGCGCCGCAGCGGGTGGCAACAAGCTCGGCATTTTCGTCGACAACCTCACCCCGGAACAACGCAGCCAGATCGGCGTCAAGGACGGCGGTGTCGTGGTAACTGGCATTTCGGGTGTGGCGGCACAGAGCACACCGCTGCAACCCGGTGACGTGATTTTGCGGGTCGGACGCGCCAGCGTGAAGTCGGCTGCCGATTTTAATTCTGCGGTCAAGGACTTGAAGGCCGGCGACTCGGTGATGCTGTTGGTGCAGCGCGGCGAGACAACCCAGTTCGTCGCGGTTACCGTTCCGAAATCCGCTGCCGAAAAGCAGTGATCGAACTGACCACGTTGCGCGGAGTGCGCTGAACAAGTCTTTGGACTTGTCCAGTTCATCACGCGATGCGTGGTCAACCGGAAAAAAGAAGCGCGTCAGACTATGCTTGCGAGCATGAATCTGACGCGCTTTCTTTTTGTCTCGACCTTCCTTCTCCTGCTGGCCGCTTGCCAGGCCTTCCAGCCCAAGCCACAAGCGACTGGCATCGCCGCTTCCACGATGGACGCGACCACGCGACTGGTTGGCGACTTCGACAATCATGCGCAAGCCGCAAAGTCCGGCTCGGCGCACTGGCGCTATTCGATTCGCTCGACCGGAAAAGCCAATTGGCTGGCCTGGACCATTCAACTGGAATCACCACGACCACTGCAACTCGCACTCGCGATGCGCATGGATCGCAGCTCGGACGGTAGCGTGAAGCTGACGCCATTCCGTGGTGGCGACGCGACGGCGGCGACTGGAGAAAGCTTCGACCCCAAGATCTGGACCGAGCTGGCCGCGTGCTCACTCAGCGGTCGTGAAGATGCCGGCGTGTTGAAGCTGAGCGCGGATCGCACTCGTTGCGCAACCCTTGCACCCGCGCTGGGCGAATTGGCCGGCCTGCTGCCGATGGAAATCATCGCCAGCAGCAACGTGTTGCAAGTGCGCAGCTATTCTGACCAGGCACTCGCCGCCGACTACCGCACGGATGCCCATCGAGCGCGCTGGTTCGGTGGCTGGGCGGCCATCAACGGTGCCGGCCCGCAAGCCAAGGCTGACAGCAGCGACTGGCACATGAATCGTGATCTGCGCATCGATAGTGAAGGTGGTCGAACCAAGCTTAATTTCCGTGATGGCCAAGCCTCGGGCTATTCGCTGCTGCTCGAAACCCTTGTCGTGCAGGACGGCGAATTGCCATTGCTGAAACTGTCGATCGTTGACGGCGCAGGGCAGGTGATCGCCTACGCCTGGTCTGACCCGGACGCGCAGCGCATTGGCATCAACCTCGGCTGGATCCAGGTGGGACTGCAGTCCAGTCAGCCATGAAACCCTTGTTAACCAATCAAGACGCCTCGTCAACCGTTCGCGACTGAAGTATTCTCCGCTCGCTCGACGTATGGATGGCGTCGGTAATCCGACATTCTCTACCTGGGGGTTTTCATGGCTTCGACTTCATTGCGTCCGCGTCGTTTGGCGCTACAGATTTCCCTTGCTGTCGCCATCGCCGCCTGCGGTCCGGCCTTCGCTGCCGATGTAGTCCCCAGCGTTCGCGCCACTGCCCAGCAGACCGGCAAGGCCGATGTGCTGATCGCGATGTCAGCGCAGGCACCCAAGCAGTTGCTTCGTACAGATGGCAACTACATCGAACGACGCACTGCGCTGGTCGAGCTGTTGCGCTCGACCGCTGAAGTGTCGCAGGCCGATGTTCGCCAGTGGCTTGATGCGCAAGGCATTGCCTATCGCAGTTACTGGATCAATAACACCATCCAGGCCGAACTGACGCTTGATCAGATCGACGCGCTCGCCGCGCGCACGGACGTTGCGCGCGTCGTCGGCAACAATCCGATTCGCCAGAAGCTGATCGCCGACGAACAGCCGTTGACTGCGATGACGCCCGACGCTATCCAGGCAATCACCTACGGCGTGACCAAGGTTCGCGCACCCGATGTCTGGGCACTCGGTTTCACTGGTCAAGGCGTGGTGATCGCGGGGCAAGACACGGGTATTCGCTGGACGCATGCGGCGATCAAGCTGAAGTATCGTGGCTGGGATGCAGCGACCAGCACGGCTGACCACAACTATAACTGGCACGATTCCATCCATGCGCCATTGGGTGGCGGTTCGTGCGGACCCGATCAGATCGTTCCCTGTGACGACAACAATCACGGCACGCATACGATTGGCACCATGGTTGGGGACAACGGCGCGGCGGAGCAGATTGGCGTCGCGCCAGGTGCCAAATGGATCGGCTGCCGCAACATGAATGCGGGCGACGGACGCCCGGCGAGCTACAACGAGTGTGCGCAGTGGTTGCTCGCCCCGACAGACCTCGCGGGACAGATTCCAAGACCTGACCTCGCTCCTGACGTCGTTAGCAACTCATGGGGTTGTCCGGCGTCCGAAGAATGCACAGCAGGCAACGAGGTGAAGGCAGCCATCGACGCGTTGGTCGATGGTGGAATTCTGTTTGTCGCTGCGGCAGGAAACGGTGCAAACAGTTGCGGCGGCATAACGGACCAGCCGTCGATCCTCGATTCGGCGTTCGTGGTCGGTGCAACAGACATCAGCGATCGGCTTGCCGGATACTCATTACGCGGACCCGTTCCCGGGGTCACCCGTATTCGTCCAGACCTTTCGGCACCCGGTAGTGCCGTGCGATCTGCAACCAAAGGAAGCGACTCGTCGTATAGCAGTTTCGACGGCACAAGCATGGCAACGCCGCACGTTGCGGGCGTCGCTGCACTGATCATGTCAGTCAATCCCAGTCTGAAGGGTGACCCGCACCGCGTCGAAGCGATCCTGCGCGCGACGGTTACGACGGTTGGCATAACCAATCCAGTCACACAATCCTGCGGTGGAATCCCTTCGACCACCTGGCCGAACTACGCGCTCGGCTTCGGTCGCGTCAACGCATACGACGCATTCCTCGTTGCCGAAAAAATCATGGCGAGCGGATTCGACTGATCGTCAGTTCGACTCGCTGAAGAACGTCAACAAAAAGCCCGACTCGTGTCGGGCTTTTTGTTGAAACACGGCGTGATTGTCAGCCAGTCAAAGCGCCTCGAAAATCCCCGCCGCTCCCATGCCGGTGCCGATGCACATGGTGACCATCCCGTACTTGCCGCCCGTGCGGCGCAGACCGTGGATAAGGGTGGCCGCGCGCACGGCACCGGTTGCACCCAGCGGATGACCGAGCGCGATCGCGCCGCCGAGCGGATTGATCTTGCTGACGTCGAGATCGACATCACGGATCACCGCCAGCGCCTGTGCGGCGAAGGCTTCGTTGAGCTCGATCCAGTCCATGTCCTGTTTGGTCAGGCCAGCCAGCTTCAAGGCTTTCGGGATGGCCGCAATCGGGCCGATGCCCATCACTTCCGGACGCACTCCTGCGACAGCGAATGAAACGAAGCGCGCGATCGGGGTGAGGTTGTATTCCTTGATCGCCGCTTCGCTGGCGAGCATGCAGGCACCTGCGCCATCGGACATTTGCGAAGAGTTGCCTGCCGTCACGCTGCCACCGGCGCGAAATACAGGTCGCAACTTGGCAAGGGTTTCCGCTGTGGTGCCGGCGCGTGGGCCTTCGTCGGTGTCGATGGTGCGCGAGTCGGTCTTGATTGAGCAATCGGACAGGTCGGGATAATGGTCGTCGAGCATGAACGCGGCGATCTCGTCGTTGAAGTAGCCCGCCGCGATGGCGGCCAATGCCTTGTCGTGACTCTTTGCAGCGAACGCATCCTGGTCTTCGCGGCTGACCCGCCATTCCTTGGCAACGTTCTCGGCGGTGATACCCATGCCGTAAGCGATCGCGATATTCTCGTCGGTGAACGCGGCCGGGTTCATCGCGATCTTGTTGCCCATCATCGGCACCATGCTCATCGACTCGGTACCGCCAGCCAGCATCAGGTCGGCATCGCCGGTGCGGATACGATCGGCAGCGAGTGCGATGGCTTGCACGCCGGACGAGCAGAAGCGGTTGATGGTTTGCGCGGCAACGCTGTTGGGCAAGCCCGCGAGCAGCACGCCGATGCGCGCAATGTTCATGCCTTGCTCGGCTTCGGGCATGGCGCAGCCGATCACGGCGTCGTCGATGCGCGAAGTGTCGATGCCGGGTGCCAATGCCACGGCGTGGCGCAGCACGTGGGCGAGCAGGTCATCCGGGCGCGTATTGCGGAACACGCCGCGTGGTGCCTTGCCGACGGGCGTGCGGACGGCGGAAACAATGTAGGCGTCTTGCAGTTGCTTGGTCATGTTTTGTCCTTGGCGCTCAGTTACGCAGCGGCTTGCCGGTGGAAAGGGTGTGTTCGATGCGCGCCTGGGTCTTCTGCGTCTGCGCAAGTTCCACGAAATGTTTGCGTTCCAGCGCGATCAGCCAGTCTTCGTCGACCAGCGAGCCACGCTCGATGACACCGCCACAGAGCGTGTCGGCAATTCGCGATCCGATGTCGTAGTCGTGTTCTGAGATGAAACGGCCGGCCAGCATGTTGACCAGCATCATCTTCAGCGTTGCCGTTCCAACATCGCCGGCAACAACGATATTGCGTGCCGCCAGCGGTGGTCGATAGCCGCTCTCGGCCATAGCCGATGCGACCTGCTTGGCGATGTAGAGCAGTTCGTAATTGTTGAAGACGACGACGTCATCGGGGCGCAGCAGGCCGAGGTTCTTCGCCTCGAATGCCGACGTGGAAACCTTCGCCATCGCGACGGTTTCAAACACCTTCTTGATGCTGGTGAATGGGTCACCGTCGATGCTGTTCTTCGATGCGCGCAGGGCGAGTTCCTTCAGGCCACCGCCAGCCGGCAACAAGCCAACGCCGGCTTCAACCAGGCCGATGTAGCTTTCCAGCGACGCAACGGTTCGCGCCGAATGCATCTGGAATTCGCAGCCACCGCCGAATGCCATGCCGCGCACGGCGGAGACGACCGGGATCAGCGAGAACTTGATTGCCTGGCTGGTGCGCTGGAAGTTCTCGACCATGCTTTCGAACGCATCGATCTTGCCTTCCTTGATCAGCCCGAGCGCACCCTTGAGGTCGGCACCGGCCGAGAACGGTTCGCTGGTTTGCCAGATGACCAATGCCTTGAATTGCGTCTCGGCTTTGGCGATTGCCTGCTGGACACCATCGAGCACATGATCGTTGACCGTATTCATCTTGGTCTTGAACGACAGGATGCCGACGTCGTCGCCGACATGCCAAAGACGCACGCCCTCGTTTTCCCAGACCGTCGTGCCCTGATCGAAGGTCTCGCCAAGAATTGGATCGGGGTAAAGCTGGCGCGCATAGACCGGATGCGTCGAACGCGGCAGCAGCTGCTTCATGCTGGCCGACCACGAACCCTTGGCCTCGTGAACGCTATCGCGGCCATCGCTGACCCATTCCGGCAGCGGCGCGTCGCTCATGGCCTTGCCGGCGGCGATGTCCTCGTTGATCCATTGGGTGATCTGACGCCAGCCAGCTGACTGCCATGTCTCGAATGGGCCGAGTCTCCAGCCGTAGCCCCAGCGAATCGCCAGGTCCACATCACGCGCACAGTCGGCGATGTCAGCGAGATGGAACGCGGTGTAGTGGAACAAGTCGCGGAACATCGCCCACAGGAACTGCGCCTGCTTGTCATCGGAGGCACGCAGCGCGGCGAATTTTTCGGCCGGATTGCGGATCGCAAGAATCTTCGCGACTTCGTCGGATGCCTTCTGGTCGGCTTCGCGGTAGTCTTGCCTGCCGAGGTCGAGGACATGGATTTCCCTGCCGACTTTGCGGAAGAAGCCGGTTCCGGTCTTCTGGCCTAGCGCACCTTTCTCGATCAGCGCACTCAGCCAAGCCGGTGCCTTGAAATAGTGGTGCCATGGATCCTCGGGCAAGGTGTCGGCCATGGTCTTGATGACATGCGCCATGGTGTCCAGGCCAACCACATCCGAGGTGCGATAGGTGGCGCTCTTCGGACGTCCAATCGCAGGGCCGGTGATTGCGTCGACTTCGTCGAAGCCGAGTTCGAACTGTTCGGTGTGGTGCATCGTCGCCAGGATCGAAAACACGCCGATGCGGTTGCCGATAAAGTTCGGCGTGTCCTTCGCGTAAACCACACCCTTGCCGAGATTGGTGACCAGGAATGCTTCGAGGCCAGCGAGCAAGTCGCGATCGGTTTCCTTGGCAGGAATCAACTCGACCAGATGCATGTAGCGCGGCGGATTGAAGAAATGGATGCCGGAGAATCGATGGCGCAACTGTTCCGGCAAGGCTTCGGCCAGCGCGTTGATCGACAGGCCCGAGGTGTTGCTGGCGAGGAAGGCAGTGTCGGAAACGTGCGGCGCAATCTTGTGGTACAGGTCGCGCTTCCAGTCCATCCGCTCGGCAATGGCTTCGATGATCAGGTCGCAGCCTTCGAGCAAGGCGAGGTCCTGGTCGTAGTTGGCTGGTGTGATTGCCGAGCCGAGCGCCTTGTCAGCCAGTGGTGCCGGCGACAACTTGCTGAGATTGGCTAGTGCCTTCAGCACGATGCCATTCGGCGGCCCTTCCTTGGCGGGCAGGTCGAACAGGATGGTCTCGACGCCGGCGTTGGTCAGGTGCGCGGCAATCTGCGCGCCCATGACGCCAGCGCCAAGCACGGCGGCCTTGCGGATAGGTAAGGTGTGGCTCATCGAATGCTCCTTGGTAGTGACTCAATGAAGGTCGGCGCAGGATTGCCGGTTTGGATTTATGTGTATGTCGATGCGGACGAATCAGGGCGCGCGCAAACCGGCGGCAGCGAAGTGGATCAGGTGCTCGGCGCTGCGTTGGCGATGGGCATCGCTGCTGTCATCGCGACGCTGGATGACGCCGAAATCGCTCATCGCATAGGTCAGCGCGCCGGAAATGATGTCGAGTCGTGCGTACATTTCCTGTTTGCCAAGACGCGGCAAGTGACGGCTGAATTCGGCGACAAACTCTTTGAGCACGTGGCCGTAGTTTTCAGACAGGAATTTGCGCAGGCGTTCGTTGTGTTCGGCAAATGCACGTGCCAGCACGCGTACGAACGTCAGACCACCACTGCTATCGAGCGACACATCCAGTGCGGGGTGTATGAATGCAGCAAGGACATCTTCCAATGTTGCTTCTGGATCGCCCTTGACCCGTTGCAGTGCCTGGACGCGACGTTCGCTGAGGTTGTCAAGGCGGCGACGAAACACTTCTTCGATAAGGTTGTCCTTCGAGCCAAAGTGGTAGTTGACAGCGGCCAGATTGACCTTGGCAGTGGCGGTCACCTGTCGCAGCGACGCACCAGCGAAACCATGTTGCGCAAACAACTGCTCAGCAGCGCCGAGGATGCGTTCCTTGGTGGAGAACAAAGTTGTGGGGGCGGCGTGCGGCACGCAGAGAGCCTGTTTCAAACGAGCGTTTGAATAATAGGCGAGGCGAGGGCGGTGGTCAAACGAAGGCCACTTGTCACAGTAACGTTTCGCCGGCAATGTCGCGCCGCAGCAAGACCTGTGGTGACTTGTAGCAGCGCCGTCCGGAAGCCGCGCAAAATGCCGTGTTTACAGCCTCAAACCGTGCAAAGTTGCGCCAATTTGCTAGAATCGGCGGTCAATTCGTCATGCAAGTGCGCGATCCTGCACACTTTCGTGGCAACCGCATCGACCGGTTCGTCGACCATTCACCTTTCTGGAGTCCCTCGCATGGCGTTGGAGCGCACCCTTTCGATCATCAAACCCGATGCCGTCGCCAAGAACGTGATCGGCGAAATATACAGCCGCTTCGAGAAGGCGGGGCTCAAGATTGTTGCAGCGCGTTATCGGCAACTGACGCGCCAGCAAGCGGAAGGCTTCTACGCCGTGCACAAGGATCGTCCGTTTTTTGGCGCGCTGGTCGACTTCATGATTTCCGGTCCAGTGATGATCCAGGCGCTGGAAGGCGAGAATGCCATCGCACTCCATCGCGAGCTGATGGGCGCGACCGATCCGAAGAAAGCCGAGCCGGGCACGATCCGCGCCGACTTCGCCGAATCGATCGATGCGAACGCAGTGCACGGTTCGGATGCTGCCGACACGGCGGCGGATGAGATCGCCTACTTCTTCGATTCGTCTGACATCCACTCGCGCTGAGCAAAGCTGACGTGACGACGGATAGAACCAACCTGTTCGACCTGGACCGCCAGGGCCTTCGCGATCTGTTTGCGCAGATCGGCGAGAAGCCCTATCGCGCGGAACAGGTGATGAAGTGGATCTACCATCGTCACGTCACCGACTTTGCGCAAATGACCGATGTCGGCAAGGCCTTGCGCGACAAGCTTGAAAAAGTCGCGCGCATTGATCCGCCGAACGTGCTGTTCGAGAAGCAGGCCAGTGACGGCGTCAACAAATGGCTGCTCGGCATGGATGGCGGCAACGCGATCGAAGCAGTGTTCATCCCGGAAGCTTCGCGCGGAACGTTGTGCGTGTCCTCCCAAATCGGTTGCAGCCTGGCCTGCACGTTTTGTTCGACCGGCACGCAAGGCTTCAATCGCAACCTTTCCAGCGCCGAGATCATTGGGCAGGCCTGGGTGGCTTCAAAGCAGTTGCACAACCTTCCGCACCAGCGCCGCACCCTGACCAATATCGTGATGATGGGCATGGGCGAGCCGCTGCTCAACTTCGATAATGTGGTTCGCGCGATGAGCGTGATGCGCGATGACCTTGGCCTTGGTCTTGCCAACAAGCGAGTCACCCTGTCGACCGCCGGCCTGGTTCCGATGATCGACAAGCTCGGTGAAGTCAGTGATGTGTCGCTGGCGGTGTCGTTGCACGCAGCCAACGATGAGCTGCGAACGGAGCTGGTGCCGCTCAACAAGAAGTATCCCATCGCCGAATTGATCGACGCCTGCAATCGCTACGCGGCGCGTCGTCCGCGCACAACGATTACTTTCGAGTACACGATGATGAAGGGCATCAACGATCAGCCCGAACATGCGCGCCAACTCGTCAAGCTGATGCGCAAGGTGCCGAGCAAAGTCAACCTGATTCCTTTCAATCCGTTCACCGGCACCAAGTACGAGCGATCCGACGAGTCGACCATTCGCGCGTTCCAGACCATCCTGTTGAACGCGAATGTGTTGACCATGGTGCGGCGCACACGCGGCGATGAGATCGATGCTGCCTGTGGCCAGTTGAAGGGGCAGGTGATGGATCGTACCCGTCGCCAGGCCGCGTTCAATCGCAGCCTTGAAAATCGAAGTGTTGAGAATGTTCTGGAAACCAGGGACGTTGCCGATGCTGCGTGAACTGCGCTGGTTTTGGTTGCTGTTGGTGCTCGCGGTAGCGGGCTGTTCGACTGGCGGCAGCAGCAATGGCGTGCGCAGCAACAGTCGCGACCAGGCGCGCGAAGCGGCCAGTGCGAATACGCAGCTTGGCCAGAGCTACATGAAGCAGGGCAAGTATGAGGTGGCCCTGCAGAAGCTGCAACGCGCCCTTGCGCTCGATCCCGATTTCGTCGATGCACATACCGTGATCGCGGTGCTTTACGAAAACATTGGCGACAGCAAGCAAGCCGAGCAACACTACCGTCGGGCCAGTCAACTCAAGCCCAAGGGCGGCGATGAGGCGAACAATTACGGCACCTTCCTGTGCAAGTTGCAGCGACCGGAGGAAGCGGAAAAATACTTCCAGATCGCCTTGGCGGATCCGTTCTACCAGACGCCGGATATCGCGCTGGTCAACGCGGGGACTTGTTTTGCCGGCTCAGGCAAGTACGATGCAGCTGAACGGACGCTGAGAACGGCGCTGGAGCGCCGTCCGGACAATGCAGATGCGTTGTTCCAGATGGCCAATGTGCAATACGGAAAGGGCGAATTCCTGTTGGCCCGCGCGTTCATGCAGAGGCTGGATGCAACGGGGGCAATCGGGCCGGACGCACTTTTGCTGGGGCGAAACATCGAGGCAAAACTGAACAACGCGCAAGGAGCGGCCGATTTTGCGCGCCGCCTGCTTCGCGATTTTCCGAAATCTCCACAGGCCAATTCTTTGCGACTTGCACAAGGCGCGCAGTAGCTGACATAAACACGTTAGCTGACGATCGCAGCGCCGGTCGCATCACAAACAATCAGGTTCAAAAATGGGCATCGATCCCGAGAGCATAGAGAACACCGACACCACGACGCCGAGCCTCGGCCAGCAGTTGCGGGCGGGGCGAGAGCGATTGGCACTGAGCGTGCCCGACGTATCCGCGCGGCTGAAGTTGTCGCAGCGGATCGTCACCAGCATGGAGGAAGACAAGGTCGGCGCATCAGACGACGGTGTGTTCCTGCGCGGCTACTTGCTCAGTTATGCGCGTCTGGTCGGTTTGCCGGCGGATGTGATTCACGACGTGGTTCGTGACTTCACCCGTCCCGTCCCATTGATTGCAACCGGCACGACTCCCAAGTCACGCTACTTGCTTGACCGCTGGTCGGTCAGCGCGACCTATCTGATCTTGACCGGCCTTATTGTCGGCCCGACCGTGTGGCTGGCCATGACCCATGGCAGCATCGAGCACCAGTTGGTAGACACGACGCCGCTGGATCGCGCAGGACAGGTTGTGGTTGCCGATTCGGCGCAAGACCGGACCGGTCGGGACGCGAGTGGCGAATTGACGAGTGCAGAGGCGTCGTCAACGATGGTATTGACCAGCACGCCCTCGGCTGTTGAATCCACCGAGCCGGTGAAGGCGTCGCTGGCACCATTTAGCGGCATGTCGACCGTGGAAACAGCGAATCCGCCAGTCGTGATGGCGGCGAATCGGGTTGTGTTGTCGACCAGCGAACCATGTTGGGTGGAGGTACTCAAGCCCGATGGCAGTCGCGTTGAATATGGCGTGTTGCCGGCCGGGACCGAGCGCAGCTACGACGGCGACACGGCGCTCACTATTCGTATCGGCAATGTTGCGGGAACACGCCTTGTCGTTGATGGCGATACCGTCGACCTCGCAACGCTCAGCCGCGGCAATGTCGCGCACCTTCGCCTTTTCGGCGACGAGACGACGGTAGCTCGCGTCGAACCGTAAGCATTGCCGGGGCTGACCCGGCATCTCAATACGTGGTCTCCAGTGCCTACGCAGGTTCAATCCTGCTAGGCTAGCGGGCTACGCGTGACCTGAAATCCCTTGCAATCTGCGCCGGAAACCGACGATGGCTTTTGACGATCTTGACGAACACGAACAGGGCGAACTCGTCCGCAAATGGCTGCGCGAAAACTCGATGGCGATCATCGTTGGCGTGGCACTCGGACTGGCGGCCTTGTTCGGCTGGCGCTACTGGCAGAGCTACCAGATCGGCCAGCAAGCCGAAGCGGCGCTCCAGTTTGGTGCCATTGCCAAGGCCGTAGAGGCCGAGAAGATTTCCGATGCCGACTCCATTGCCGCCGCGATGCAGCAGAATTTCCCGAAATCCACTTACAGCGTCCTCGCCGCCCTTGGCGTTGCCGAGCGCGCGGTCGCGAAGAATGACCTCGACGCTGCCGACCAGGCGCTGGCCTGGGCGGATGGGCATGTCGATGCGGCAGAACTCAAACAACTGATTTCCTTGCGACAGGCCCGGATAACGCTGGCGCGTGGCAAAGCCGACGATGCGCTGAAGCAGCTCGACGCGATGGCAAAGGGCAACTATGCGGGCCTGGTTGCTGACCTGCGCGGCGACGCCTTGTACCAACTTGATCGCGCGGACGAAGCGCGAGCGGCGTATCAGGATGCCTTGGCCAATGTTGATCCACGCGCGCCCAGTCACGCGCTGATCCAGATGAAGCTCGACCGCATTCCGGCTGCTGCGGCTACCGCCTCGCCGGTACCTGCGCCGCCAACCACCCCGACCGCGACGGCGGAGAAGAAAGACTCATGATGAATTCGACGATTGCCCGCAACACGTTGGCGCTGGCGCTACTCGCGACGACGCTGGGTGCGTCGGGCTGCAACTGGATCAAGAACCTGGGCAAGAAGGACAACGTCGCGCCGCCGGCCGAGCTGGTCGAATTCAGCCGGACCTTGAACGTTCAACGCATCTGGTCAACCGGTATCGGTGACGGCACCGGAAAGTCCGGCGCCCGGATGGTGCCTGCCGTGGCGGCCGGTCGCGTCTACGCCGCTGGCGTCGATGGGCGAATCAGTGCACTGGATGCCGGAAGCGGCAGCACAATCTGGAGTGAGAAGTCAGGCAAGCGAGCCGGTTGGTTTGGTCGCGGCGAAAACAGCGTGCGCTGGTCCGGTGGACCGGCGGTCGATGGCGACCTGGTCGTCGTGGGTGGCCTGGATGGCCAACTGCAAGCGCTTTCATCGAGCGACGGTAGCGTGCGTTGGGAAGCACAGCTTGGCGCGGAAATCATCTGCGCGCCTGCGATCGGCGACGGCATTGTCGTGGTCCGCACCCAGGACGGAAGATTGCAGGCATTCGATAGCAGTAACGGCAATCGACGCTGGGTCTACGAAGAGTCGGTGCCCGCGCTCAGCCAGCGCGGTAACTCATCACCATTGATCGGTAATGGCGTTGCCTTTGTCGGTTACGACAATGGACGCGTCGTCGCTGTCAATCTCGCCGATGGCAGCCCGGTCTGGACGACGCCGTTGTCGCTGGGCGAGGGCCGCACCGAGGTTGAGCGAATCGCCGATGCCGATGGCCGCATGGTCCTGGAAGGCAACGACCTTTTTGTCGCAAGCTATCGTGGACAGATCGCCGCCTTGTATGCCGACAGTGGTCGCATTGCCTGGCAGCGCGACCTGTCCAGTTATTCCGGCGTCGACGTCAATGCGACTGCCGTGGTCGTCAGCGACGCCGACGGCACGGTCTGGGCGTTTGATCGCCAGAGCGGTGCAAACCTGTGGAAGCAGGATGAACTGGCCCATCGTTGGCTGAGTGCACCGGCCATCGTCGGCAATAGTGTCGTCGTCGGTGATCTGGACGGATACCTGCATTGGCTTAGCATGGACAGCGGGGCCTTGGTCGCCCGCGAGCGCATCAGCAGTAAGGCGATCGAAGGCGCGCCAATTTCGGTCGATGGCGTTGTCTACGTGGAAGATGTCGCAGGCAAGCTCGCCGCTTACCGCGCATCGCCCTGATACGCGGCAGCACCGATGTTGCCCGTCGTCGCCCTGGTGGGGCGTCCCAATGTCGGCAAGTCGACAATCTTCAATGTGCTCACGCGCAGTCGTGATGCGCTGGTCCACGACCAGCCTGGCGTAACCCGTGATCGTCACTACGGCCTTTGCCGGCAATCGTCCAAACCGTTCGTCGTCGTCGACACCGGCGGTATCGCCGATACCGACGAGGGCCTGGCCGGGCTGACCACGCGCCAGGTTGAAATGGCGATCGGCGAAGCCGACGTGGTGGTCTTCGTCGTCGATGCGCGGCAGGGTTTGCTGCCTAGCGATGAAGCGATCCTCGCGCGTCTGCGGCGTACCTCACGACCCTTGCTGCTCGCAGTCAACAAGGTCGATGGGCTGGACGAGTTGGGCGCAGTCGCCGAATTCGCCCGTTTCGGATTCGCCGAGACCTTGCCGATGGCGGCATCGCATGGCCGTGGCATGCCGCAGCTTTACGCGGCGCTCGACGTGTTGTTGCCGGAACCCGAGCCGGAACCAGCGGCAGAAGACGATGGCATGCGCGTCGCCATCGTCGGGCGTCCCAATGTCGGCAAATCGACCTTGGTCAATCGCCTGATCGGCGAAGACCGGTTGATCGTCTCCGACATTGCCGGAACCACGCGCGATTCCATCCGCGTCCCGATGCAGCGCGACGGCAAGCACTACACGCTGATCGACACCGCCGGCGTGCGGCGACGCTCGAAAGTCGAAGATGTCATCGAGAAATTCAGCGTCATCAAGACTCTGCAATCAATCGAAGCGGCCAATGTCGTCGTGATCCTGCTGGATGCAAACGAAGGCGTTACCGATCAGGATTCCGGATTGATCGGTCATGTCCTCGACGCCGGTCGCGCCTTGGTCATCGCGGTCAACAAGTGGGATGGCCTGCAAACCTATGATCGGGACCAGTGCAAGAAATCGCTGGAGCGAAAGCTCGAGTTTGTCGCCTGGGCACCGCGCGTGACGATTTCCGCGCTGCATGGCAGCGGCATCGGCGAGTTGATGAAGTCCGTCAATCGCGCCCACGCTGCGGCACATCGCAAGCTGACCTCGTCCGAATTGACGAAGAGCCTGGAAGTGGCGATCGAGGCCTACCAGCCGCCGCTGGTCCGAGGTCACGCGCCGAAGCTGCGTTATGCGCATCCGGGCGGCTCCAATCCGCCGACGATCATCATGCATGGCAGTCGCACCGCGCACCTGGCCGACTCGTATCGACGCTATCTGGAAAACTATTTCCGCAAGCGTTTCAAGCTCGACGGAACGCCGGTACGGATCATTTTCCGCGATGGCGAAAATCCCTACGCCGACAAGAAGAACGTGCTGACCGAAGGGCAGAAGCGTAGCCGCCAACGGTTGATCCGAAACGCCAAGCGCGGCAAGCGCTGAGCGACACTCCGGCAATGAGCGACGCGTCGGTCACGGTCGCGATACTCGCCGGTGGGCAGGGGCGGCGGCTTGGTGGTGTCGACAAGGGTTTGCAAATCGTTTCTGGCAAACCGCTGATCGCACATGTGTGCGTGGCCGTCGAAGCGATGCATGCGCCAAAAAACGCACATGGAGATCGCGACGTATTGATTCTTGCCAATCGCAATCTCGAAAGATATTCGACTTACGCACGGACGTTGCCAGACGATATCGACAGCGGCAAAGGTCCATTGGCCGGCATCGCGACGACATTGTCGGCAATGAGCACGCCGTGGCTACTCACTGTGCCGGTTGACTGTCCGTATCCGCCATTGGATTTATGGCGACGACTGCAATCCGCGATTGGTGACGCCGATTGCGCTGTTTCCCACGACGGCATGCATCGACAGCCGCTGTTTGCGTTGTACCGGCTCGGGTTGGCACCATCAGCAAAAAAGGCGGCGAAGGCGGGTTTGGGACCGCAGGCGTGGCAGGATCAGATTGATACCGTCGACATCGACTTCGATGACCAACGCGAAAACTTCGCCAACCTCAACAGTGCTGCCGATTTCGATGCGTACGGGAACGTTGCAGATGAGTGAGCTCGTCGTTCCAACCATGCTGTCGGTCGCCGTCGCCCGCGCACGTCTGATTAGCCTCGCGCAAGCGCGAACGCTCGCAAGCGAGACGGTCCAACTGGCTTGCGCAATCAATCGCATCATTGCCCAGGACATCATTGCGCCAATCCCATTGCCACCATTCGCCAACTCGGCGATGGATGGTTTCGCCGTGCGTGGCGACGATCTTCCGACCTCCGGACGGCGTGCGTTCCAACTGATCGGAACGCGTCTTGCCGGCAGCGCCGAGATGATCACCGTCCGCGACGGCGAATGCCTGCGCATCACGACTGGTGCAGCGATGCCGACCGGTGCCGACACCATCGTCATTAAGGAACATGTTGAGGTCGACGGTGACCATGTGTGGATCAACGCGAGCGAGACGCCGGGTGCGAATGTTCGGTCAGCTGGTGAAGACCTGGCGTCGGGCGCACTCGCGATTGCAGCCGGCACGCGCATCAATCCAGCACGGCTCGGTGTGCTGGCCAGCCTTGGAATGGCGCAGATCAGCGTCGTTCGACGACCACGAGTCGCCTTGCTGACGACGGGAGATGAGCTCGTTGCGCCCTGCGAAGTGCTGTCGGCCGGGCAAATCTACAACAGCAATGGCTATTCGCTGGCCAGCCAGTTGCTGCGACTCGGCGCGCAATTGGTGGTGCCTGACACACTCGCATCCGATCATGCGACGCGCATGGAAATGGATGGCAGCGAACTTCGTTTCCTGCATGTGCGCGACAGCAAGGCCTCGTTGCGGGCGAGCCTCCCCGCCGCCGCGTCAGTTGCCGACATTGTGATCAGCACTGGCGGCGTTTCCGCCGGTGAAGCCGACTTTCTGCCGGGCCTGCTTGCCGAAACCGGCAAGGTGCACTTCTGGAAGGTGAAGATGCGCCCTGGCATGCCACTGTTGTGTGGCGAAATCGACGGCGCTTTGATGATTGGCCTGCCAGGCAATCCCGTGTCGAGCCTCGCGACACTCGTCGCATTGGTCGCCCCTGCGCTGGCCGCGATGCAGGGCATCCGGCCCGACGAGAAAACCGACGTGTTGCGCGTACACATCGATCACGATTGGGAGAAGCGTCACGACCGCACCGAGTTTCTTCGTGCACGACTCCAGAGTCGCGACGACGGCAGTCTGTGGGCAACGCCAGTGACGCGACAGGGCTCAGGCATGCTCGCAGGTATGGCGGAAGCCGACGTGATACTGGAAGTCGAGGAGGACATGCGCCAGATTTCCGCTGGCACGGTATTGAACGCTTTGCGGATCGATTGATTGCGCCCGATCAGAATGGCGTTGTCTCGTAAACGGAAGCCATTGACGGACTCAGCGACATGAGCGCCGAGCATCTGCGCCTGTCACGTTCATGCACTGACGGGCATTCTTGTTGACTCGTTTACCCCAAGCCTCCACTGGAGCGCACATGCCAAATTCTTACGCCACCTGGGCGCTCGCCGTCGTGATTATTCTGCTGCTCGCGGCGATCGTGAAGATCGTCATGCGCACAGTACGCAATGGTGAAATCTACCTTGGTCATAAACGGCCGGCGAAATTCGATTTCAACTTGATTGTCATCGGTGCGGGCTCTGCTGGGCTGGTGTCTGCCTACATCGCCGCAATGGGACGCGCCAAGGTCGCCTTGATAGAGCGCGACAAGATGGGCGGTGACTGCCTCAATACCGGCTGCGTGCCATCCAAGGCTCTGTTGCGAACGGCGCGCCTGGTCGCCGAGGCGCGCCACGCCGAGCGATTCGGTATCGCGAAAGTCGAAACCGAGATCGATTTCGCGCAGGTGATGAAGCGCGTCCACGAGGTGATCGGAAAGATTGCGCCGCATGACTCGGTCGAGCGCTATACCGAACTGGGTGTCAATGTGATCAAGGGTGAGGCGAAGCTGGTCTCACCGTGGGAAGTTGTCGTCGGCAACAAGCGCATGAGCGCCCGCAGCATTGTCATCGCAACGGGTGCGGGCCCGCTCGTGCCGAAGATCGAAGGCATCGACAGCGTCGACTACCTGACCTCGGACAATCTATGGGATTTGACCGTTTTACCCAAGCGCCTGGTGGTGCTGGGTGGCGGGCCGATCGGTTGCGAAATGACCCAGGCCTTTGCACGACTTGGCAGCAAGGTGACTCAGGTCGAGATGGCTGCTCGTTTGCTGCCGCGCGAAGATGCCGATGCTGCGACCGAAGTGCAGAAAGCGTTCAACGATGACGGCGTAACGGTGATGACCCAGTGTAGGGCGCTGCGCGTCGAAGCCGGCGGCGAAGGTGGCAGGTTGATCTGCGAACATGGCGGCAAGGAAATTTCATTGCCGTTTGATCGCTTGCTTTTGGCGCTGGGGCGCAAGGCCAGGGTGGAAGGCTTCGGCCTGAAGGAACTCGGTGTCGAGCTGACCGAGCGCGGCACTGTCCACGCCAACAAGATGCTGCAAACGAATTTCCCGAACATCTTCGTCGCTGGAGATGCCGTTGGGCCTTACCAGTTCACCCACGTTGCTTCACATCAGGCCTGGTATGCATCGATCAATGCGCTCGCCGCGCCGTTCTGGAGCTTCAATGTCGACTACCGGGTGATCCCGTGGGCGACCTTCACCGAACCGGAAGTTGCGCGCGTCGGGTTGTCCGAAGACGAAGCGGAGGAACGCGGCATCGACGTGGAGGTGACCCGCTATAAGCTGGATGATCTGGATCGCGCGATTGTCGATTCGGCCGACAACGGTTTCGTCAAGGTGCTGACCAAGCCGGGGAAGGATGAAATTCTCGGCGCGCTGATCGTAGGCAAACACTCGGCTGACCTGCTCGCCGAATTCGTGTTGGCTATGAAACACGGCTTGGGTCTCAACAAGATCCTCGGCACCATTCACACTTATCCGACGATGAGCGAAGCGAACAAGTATGTGGCCGGTAATTGGAAACGCGAACATGCGCCCGAGCGATTGCTGAGGATCGCGAAGAAGTTCTTTGACTGGCGGAGGGGTTGAACGATGCGTTGGTTGATAGCCATTCTGTTCGCGTTGTTGACAACGCAAGTATCGGCGCAGGAAAAATTCGATCTCGATCACGCGCAATGGAACAGCTTACTCGCTGCCCATGTCAGTTGGACCAGGGACGGCACTGCCAGCGTGGCCGATTACGCCGGCTTCGCGCAGGACCGCGACGCACTCAAGGCGTATCTGGCAAGTGCCAGCAAGGTGTCGAGTTCGACCTACGACGGCTGGAACAAGTCGGATCGCCAGGCATTCCTGATCAACGTCTACAATGCCGCGACGGTGGAATTGATCCTGACGCGCTATCCCGATCTCAAGTCGATCAAGGACCTCGGTAGCTTGTTCAGGTCGCCGTGGCAGAAGGATGTGATCAACTTGCTGGGTGAACAGCGCAGCCTCGACGATATCGAACACACGATGTTGCGTGGAGCGCCCGATTATTCCGAGCCACGCATCCATTTCGCGGTCAACTGCGCATCGATTGGCTGTCCCGCCTTGCGCCCGGAAGCCTTCGTTGGCAGCCGCCTCCCGGCCCAACTTGAAGACCAGACCACGCGTTTCCTGCGAGATCGAACACGCAACCGCTATGAAGCTGACAAGGGGTTGCGGGTATCGAAAATCTTCGACTGGTACTCGGAAGATTTCGACAAGCACGCGGGCAGTGTTCCCAAGTTCCTCGCGTCCTACGCCGAGGCGCTGGGGCTGTATGGCGACGCAAAAGGCAAGCTCGAATCCGGCTCCTTGCGGATTTCGTATTCAGACTACGATTGGCGATTGAACGACAATTAGGTGAGCCGGCCACGACGACGATCGCCCATCGCCGCGACCATGATTTTCCGGAGTACGCATGAACCCGATGACCACGCACAATGACGTTCGCCACTACTACGGCGAGGTTCTGCAATCCAGCAACGACCTCAAGACTGGCGCATGTTGTCCGCTGGAATCCATGCCCGAATCGTTGCGCGCGATGCTCGCCGATGTCCATCCCGAAGTAATCGAGCGCTTTTATGGTTGCGGCTCGCCGATCCCGCCTGCTCTCGATGGCAAGACCGTGCTTGATCTCGGTTGCGGCAGCGGCCGCGATGTCTATCTACTCTCGCGCATGGTGGGTGAGAGCGGTCGAGTGATTGGTGTCGACATGACTGAGGAACAACTTGAAATTGCCAAACGCCATCAGACTTGGCATGCCCAGCGTTTCGGTCACTCGACTTCGAATGTTTCCTTCGTGCATGGCTACATTGAGCAACTTGATGCCTGTGGTATTGCCGACGCCAGTGTCGATGTGGTCGTGTCGAACTGCGTATTGAATCTTTCGCCGCAGAAGGATCGGGTTTTCGCCGAAATCTTTCGTGTGTTGAAACCTGGTGGCGAGTTGTACCTCTCCGATGTGTTTTCCGATCGCCGGATTCCCGATGCGCTGCGCAGCGATCCGGTACTGCTGGGCGAATGCCTTTCCGGCGCGCTTTATACGGAAGACTTCCGCCGACTGATGGAAAAACTCGGGTGCGCCGACGTGCGCGTGGTCAGCCGGGCGTCGATTGCGCTCCTTGATCGGCAGATCGAAGCAAAGATCGGCATGGTCGGATTCCGCTCGATAACAATGCGGGCATTCAAGATGTCGCTGGAAGACCGCTGCGAGGACTACGGCCAGGTCGCCACCTATTGCGGTGGCATCAACGGTTTGCATCATGCTTTCGTACTCGACGACCATCATCGATTCGAAACCGGCAGGGCGATGCTGGTCTGCGGCAACACTTTCGATATGCTGGCACAGTCGCGTTATGCGCCGCACTTCCATCTGGTCGGCAACAAGGCAACGCACTACGGCTTGTTCGACTGCGCGCCTGTCGCTGCGACGGCGACAGGTGCCGGTGCCTGTTGCTAAGCGAATGCTGGATCGCCTTTCCATCGTGATTCCTGCTGGCCCCGGCGACGATGCTTGGCAAGGATTGCTGCCGCAACTGGAATCGACTTCGGTGCCTGAGATCGTTCTCGTTAGAACCGAGCAGGACGATGCACTGACGACGCGGCTGCCCTCGAATGTGCGTGAAATTCGCAGCGTCGCTGGTCGGGCGCGTCAACTGAATTGCGGCGCAGCCGCAAGCACGAGTGACTGGTTATGGTTTCTTCACGCCGATTCACGTCTGACGCCCAAGTCCTTCGAGGTACTGGCGCGGTTTATCGCAAAAAATCGCGACGCCATCGGCTACTTCGACCTTCGCTTTCTTGGCGATGGTCCTGCGCTGACCGCGATCAATACGTTCGGCACGTGGTGGCGTACTCGTCTGTTTGGTTTGCCATTCGGCGACCAGGGATTGCTGATGCCGCGTCGCGTTTTCGACGCACTGGGTGGTTTCGACGAGCGCCTGCCGAGCGCTGAAGATCACGCCCTGGTTTGGACTGCGCGTCGCGCTGGCGTGGGAATCAAACCCGTGGGCGCTTTCATCCATACCAGTGCCCGCAAATACGCAGAGCGCGGCTGGTGGAAGACGACGCGCCAGCACTTGGCGCTGACCTGGACTCAAGCGCGGACATTCTCGCGCGGAGACGCACGTTGAAGCGCTGCGGACTTGGCATCTTCGTCAAGACGCCGGCGCTGTCGCCCGTGAAGACGCGCCTGTGGCCAGCGATTGGCCAGCAACAGGCTACGCAAATGTTTGAACATTCCGCCGACGCCACGCATTCAGTGGTCGCTCGCGCGATGTCCCGTTGCAGCATGCAGGCGTACTGGGCAGTCGCGGAAGCCACGATCGTACACGAGGAGCGCTGGACAGGACTGCCGACGATTGCGCAAGGTGCCGGTGGCCTGGGCGAACGCATGGCGCAGGTCTACAACCAGCTTCGGCGCGATCACCAGGCCGCAATTCTGATTGGTGCGGACAGCCCGCAATTGTCGACGTCTGCAGTGGAAGCCGCGACCACGTGGCTGGGTGGAAGCGAACCGAGACTTGTAATCGGACCTGCCGAGGATGGGGGATTCTGGTTGTTCGGCGGAAATGTCGAACTGCCGAGCGCAGCGTGGACGCAGGCCGAGTACAGCAACGCCGACACGTGCAATGTATTTCGTTCTGCCATGGATCAATACGGCAACTGGCTCACCCTGGCGAGCTTGCGCGACCTCGATCGCGTTGACGATATCCAACCCGTAGCCAGTGCGCTGGCGTGTGTGGCCGATCCGACCGAGCAACAGTTGTCGCTGCTGGCCTTCCTTGAGCAACTGCAGATCCATATCGAGGCGTCGACGTGACGATGGCGTTGGACGCGCTTCTGGTCGAGCATCCTGGATTGGTGCGCGGCGTTCTGGTTGGCGCTCTGTTCGCAGGACTGCTGATCGGCCAACGATTCTTGCCGCGTCGAAAAGCAGAAGCCGCTTGGCTGCGATCAATCCGCAATGTCGCCATGACCGCCATCTCGGCTGGCGTCGTGTACCTGCTGTTGCCGGTAACGACGGTGGCAGTCGCGTTTGTGGCCGAGCAGAAAGGCTGGGGATTGTTCAACTGGCTGGACTGGCCGCTATGGCTGGAAGTCATCAGCAGCGTGGTTGTGCTTGATCTTGCCATCTACTGGCAGCATCGCTGGTTCCATGCGATTCCCGTACTTTGGCCGATTCATCGCGTGCACCATAGTGATACCGAATTCGATGTCACCTTGGGACTGCGCTTTCATCCGGCAGAAATTTTATTGTCGCTGGCATACAAGATGTTGCTGATCGTGCTGCTCGGTATCGCACCCGTGGCGATCATCATCTACGAAGTAGCGCTGGCGGCGTTCGCGCTGCTGACGCATTCCAACATCGCGATCTCGCGACGCTGGGATGGCTGGTTGCGTACCGTGTTCGTCACGCCGGACTGGCACCGCGTTCATCACTCCATCCATCGCGACGAAACCGACAGCAACTACGGCAACATCCTGAGTGTATGGGACCGTTTGTTCTCAAGCTACATAGCCCAGCCGCGCGATGGTCACGCTGATATGCAGATTGGACTAGTCGGCTTTCGGGACTCGTCTGCACAAACGCTGCCCGCGTTGTTGCTGCAGCCCGTGCGACGCGAATCCAGAACCACCTCGACTCCGTAGATCCTTGCATGCGCGATACCTGGCCACTCCTGAAAGACAGCGATTTCCCCGCCATCACGCGTGGGAAAGTCACCACCCTGCAACTCAATCTCGGCTATCTGTGCAACCTCAGTTGCATCCATTGCCATGTGAACGCGGGTCCTCGGCGTACCGAGATGATGGACCAGGAAACCATGTATCTGGCCTTGCAGGTTGCCGAGCGCATCGGCGCGACAACGCTGGACCTGACCGGCGGTTCGCCGGAAATGAATCCGCATTTTCGGTGGCTGGTAGAAGCTGCGATTGATAGCGGCATGCATGTGATGGATCGGCTCAACCCGACCATCATGGAAGAACCAGGCTACGAATGGGTGGGTGAATTCCTCGCCCGTCATCGCATTGAAGCGGTTGCATCACTGCCTTGCTACAGCCAGGAGAATGTCGACGAGCAGCGTGGCGATGGCGTGTTCGAAAGCTCGATCAAGGCATTGAAGGAGCTCAACGAGCGCGGCTACGCGAAGCCGGAAAGCGGGCTGATCTTGAACTTGGTCTACAACCCGAACGGCGCGTTCCTGCCGCCAAACCAAGCCGGGCTGGAAGCCGACTATCGCAAATTGCTTGGCGACAACTTTGGCGTCGAGTTCAACAAGCTCTATGCGCTGGCCAACATGCCAATTCAGCGCTACGGCTCATGGCTGCTGTCGAAAGGTCACTTCGCGACCTACATGGGAACCCTGCGCGACGCGCATCAGGATGCGAACTTGCCAGCAGTAATGTGCCGGTCGTCGATCAGCGTCGACTACAACGGTTATCTCTACGATTGTGATTTCAATCAAATGCTCAAGATGCCGCTGGCCGGACGCCGCGAAGGCACGCATCTGCGCGAGCTGATGAAGGCAGACGTACCGCGCGGGATAGCGGTGGCTGGGCACTGCTACGGCTGCACGGCAGGGCAGGGCTCCAGTTGCGGCGGTGCCTTGAATTGATTGCCATGATGCCGGCCTGGCTGGCGCGGATTCACGCTCGCGGGTAGACAATCGGTCTTTCGTGGCGATGCGTTGGCGAGGCCAATGCCATCGCACATTTCCCCGCAGACTTTGAGGAGTGCGCCTTGAGCCAGGCCAAGTCCGATGCGTTCGTATTCTTCGGCGCCACCGGCGATCTCGCTTTCAAGAAGATATTTCCGGCCTTGCTGGCGATGGTCGCGTGTGGGGAGTTGGACATCCCGGTGATTGGCGTCGCCCGCGCAGGTTGGGATCTGAAGCAATTTTGCGAACGCGCTCACGCCAGTGCGGCGGCGCATGGAAAGGTTGACAAGAAAGCGTTCTCAAGGCTGTCCAGGCTGCTCCGATACGTGGATGGCGATTACAAGGACCCCGATACCTTCATGCGATTACGCGATGCGCTCGGTGACGCCAAGCATCCATTGCACTATCTGGCGATTCCGCCCTCGCTATTTGAAACTGTAGTCAGCGATCTCCACAAGGCTGATTGCGCGACGGGAGCCCGGGTCATTCTGGAGAAACCGTTTGGGCGTGACCTGGCTTCGGCAAAGGCTCTCAACCGCGCCGTGCTGAAGGTTTTCGATGAAGGGTCGATATTCCGCATCGATCATTACCTGGGCAAGGAGGGGGTCCAGAACCTGCTGTATTTCCGCTTCGCCAACGCGTTCCTGGAGCCGATCTGGAATCGCAATTTCATCGACAACGTGCAGGTCACGATGGCCGAAAATTTCGGTGTGCAAGGCCGGGGCGGGTTTTACGAAGGTGTAGGTGCAATTCGCGACGTCGTGCAGAATCACTTGCTGCAGGTGATCGCGCTGTTGTCGATGGAAGCCCCTGACGGTGGAGATCCAGAAGCGTTGCGGACGGAGAAGCTGCGTCTGTTCCGATCAATTCGCCCGGTTGAGCCCGAACACGTGGTGCGTGGCCAGTTCCGTGGCTATCGCGACGAGGCGGGTGTAGCGCAGCGATCACAAGTAGAAACCTTCGCCGCGTTGCGCCTCTACATCGACAATTGGCGTTGGCAGGGCGTGCCTTTTTACATCCGCGCAGGCAAGAGCCTGGCAACGACCACGACGGAAGTCATGGTCACGCTGAAGACGCCGCCGGTTTCCGTATTCGACCGTATCGGTACGAAGGAAGCCAACTACTTCCGTTTTCGATTGAGTCCTGAAGTGGTCATCTCGACCGGTGCCAGAGTGAAGAAGGCGGGCGAGGAAATGCGCGGTGAAGCGGTAGAGTTGCTCGCGCGCCATTGTCCGATTACCGAGATGCTGCCTTACCAACGTCTGCTTGGGGACGCCATGCGCGGCGACAAGTCGCTGTTCACCAGCGGCGACAGCATCGAGGCGGCGTGGCGCGTCGTCGATCCGGCATTGAAGGATGGCGGCAAGGTGCACCTGTATTCTGCTGGCAGTTGGGGACCAAAGCAGGCCAACGATGTCGTCGATCACGGAGATGGCTGGCATAACCCGCAGCAGGAAGATTCGCAGTCGTGTTGAGCGAGTGCGACAGCATCGTCTTCCTGCTCGATGTCGACAACACATTGCTCGACAACGACCGCTTCAGCGACGATCTCGATGATCGATTGCGGAAAGACTTTGGCGAGTCAGAACGCGTTCGCTATCGTGATATCTACTCCGAGCTGCGCGACCGGATGGGTTTCGCCGACTATCTCGGCACCTTGCAGGAATTCAGACGAGGCATCACAGCGCAAGCGGAGGAAAAGTTGTTGGGAATGTCCATGTTTCTTCTCGATTATCCATTCGCGCAACGCGTGTATCCGAACGTGCGCGAAGTGATCCAGCATCTGGACACGATCGGTACCACGGCGATCCTGTCGGACGGCGACATCGTCTTCCAGCCGCGAAAAATCCAGCGTTCCGGCCTTTGGGATATGGTGCATGGCAGGGTGATGCTGACGATGCACAAGGAGCTCAGCGTCGATGACGTGGAGCAACGCTATCCGGCGGATCACTACGTCATGGTCGACGACAAACCGAGCCTGCTGTCGACACTGAAGGCGCAACTTGGTGAGCGGATCACGACAGTTTTCGTCGCCCAGGGTCACTACGCCAACGACCCCGACAACGCTGACGTGCAGTCGAACATGGACATCAGTCTTGCATCAATCACTGAACTGGCGAGTGTTGATCGCGGTCGATTCCTTCCTCGAAGCTCTGGCGCGTAGTCCAACCACGCGCCCATTCCCATGGAGGCAACATGAGCACACTTCACGAACTTCACCAGCTCGGCCAAAGCCTGTGGCTGGACAACATCGCCCGCGACATCCTCGATGACGGCACGCTGAGGAAATACGTCGACGAGTTCGAGATCACCGGTTTGACGTCGAATCCCAGCATCTTCGACAAGGCGATCAGCGACAGCGAAGCGTATGACGACGCCATTGCCGAAAAGGCCAAGTCTGGCAAGTCGGCAGAGGACATGTTCATGGAGCTGGCCCTGGACGACCTGCGCCGGGCGGCCAAACTCTTCGAACCTGCGTTCAAACGCAGCAAAAAGCTCGATGGCTGGGTGTCAATGGAGGTGTCGCCGCTGCTTGCTGCCGACACCAAAGGCAGCATTGAAGCGGCGAGGAAGATTCATGAGCAGGCTGCGACCGAAAACCTGCTGGTGAAGATTCCGGGTACGCTCGAAGGTATTCCAGCCATCGAAGAATCGATCTTCAACGGCATCCCGATCAACGTCACCTTGTTGTTCTCGGCCGAGCAATACCTTGCGGCTGCCCATGCCTATCTGCGCGGCATCGAGCGCCGCATCGAGGCTGGATTGGACCCCGTCGTCGGTTCAGTGGCATCGCTGTTCGTCAGCCGCTGGGACAAGGGCAGTGCCGACGATCTCCCCGAAGATCTACACAACACGCTGGGCATCGCGATGTCGCAGCGCGCTTATCGCAACTACCGAGAATTGTTGGCGTCACCGCGCTGGAAAAAACTTGCTGACGTGGGAGCGCAACCGCAACGCCTGCTCTGGGCCAGTACCAGCGCAAAGGATCCGAAAGCGCGCGACACGTTGTATGTCGAAGCGCTGGCTGCACCGGACACCGTCAACACCATTCCGGAAAAGACGCTGAAGGCATTCGCCGATCACGGCAAGGTCGGCAAGGTGATGGCCGACGACGGTGGCGATTGCGAAGCCATGCTGAAGAAAATCTCCGACGCTGGCGTGGATATCGATGCACTCGCGAAACGTTTGCAAAAGGAAGGAGCCGAGTCGTTCGTTGAATCTTGGAATCACTTGCTCAAGGGCGTCGCCGACAAGGCGAAGAAGCTCGGCGGCAAATAAGGGGTGCAATGATGACTGCCTCATCAAAAACGTCCGCCTTGACCGCAATGCCGCAGTGGCAAGCGCTGCAAGCCCACGCCGACAGTGAAGGTGGAAAGCATCTGCGCGAACGATTCGCGGTCGATCCCGAGCGCGGAACGCGCTTGGTGATCGAGGCGGCGGGCCTGTATCTCGACTATTCAAAACAACGGGTCAGCGATGAAACACTGCGCCTGCTGCTGCAACTCGCCGAAGCCCGCGATCTGTCCGGCCATATCGCAGCAATGTTTCGTGGCGACCGCATCAATCGCACCGAGGATCGCCCGGTATTGCATGTGGCCTTGCGCGCTCGGAAAGATGAGTCCCTGGTCGTTGACGGCGTAGACGTTGTTTCCGAAGTACATGCGGTACTCGATCAAATGGCTGCGTTCGCGAGAAAAGTGCGCAGCGGTGCATGGAAGGGCTACAGCGGCAAGCCGATGCGGCATGTCATCAGCATCGGTATCGGCGGGTCCGATCTTGGCCCGGTCATGGCCTACGAGGCACTGCGCCACTACAGCGACAGTGGCATCGATTTTCACTTTGTCTCGAACGTCGATCCGACCGATTTCGTCGAAGCGGTACGCGATCTCGACCCGGCCGAAACGTTGTTCATCATCTGCTCGAAAACCTTCACCACGCTGGAAACGCTGACCAACGCTCGCGCCGCGCGTGCCTGGTGTCTGAAAGGGTTGAAGGATGACGCGGCGGTCGCTAAACACTTCGTCGCCGTGTCGACCAATGCCGAAGAAGTCCGGAAATTCGGCATCGACACCGACAACATGTTCGGCTTCTGGGATTGGGTAGGTGGTCGTTATTCGATGGATTCAGCGATTGGCCTGTCGACAATGATCGCGATCGGGCCCGAGCGCTTTCGCGAAACACTCGATGGCTTCCACGCCATAGACACGCATTTCCGCAGCGCGCCGCTGGAGCAGAACATGCCGGTGCTGATAGGCTTGATCGCGTTGTGGAACAACAATTTCCTCGGGGCGAGCACGGTCGCCGTGTTGCCGTACGCGCAGTACATGAAGCGCTTTCCCGCCTATTTGCAACAGTTGACGATGGAGAGCAATGGCAAGCACGTCACCATGCAGGGCGCAGCTGTCGGCGTGGAAACCGGACCGATCTACTGGGGTGAGCCCGGTACCAATGGCCAGCATTCGTTCTACCAGTTGATCCACCAGGGCACGCGCCTGGTGCCTTGCGATTTCATTGGTTTTTGCCAGCCGCTCGATCCCCTGCGTGGCGATGACGGTGCTAACCAGCACGACTTGTTGATGGCCAACCTGTTCGCGCAGAGCGAAGCGTTGGCATTCGGGAAGACCGCCGAACAACTCAAGGTCGAGGGCGTTGCGCACGATCTGATTCCGCATCGCACGTTTGAAGGCAATCGTCCCAGCAATACGATCCTTGCCGACAAATTGACTCCGCATGCGCTTGGCGCATTGGTCGCGCTCTATGAACACAGCGTGTTTGTGCAGGGCGTGATCTGGAACATCGACTCGTTCGACCAGTGGGGCGTGGAGCTCGGCAAGCAACTGGCGAAAACGACCGCGTCCGAGCTTGAAGCCAAGTCCGATCCAAAGCTTGATCACGACAGTTCAACCAATAGCTTGATTCAACGCTACCGCGCCCGGCGCGATGCGAACAAACCTTACTGAGATGCCACGATGAGCAAAATTAGTCCACTGGCCGGCAAGCCAGCTCCGAAATCCATACTCGTCGATGTGCCGGCGCTGCTCGCTGCCTACAGTGACATCAAGCCGGATCCATCCGATTTCTCGCAGCGCGTGTCGTTTGGCACTTCGGGTCATCGCGGCAGTTCGCTGGATGGCAGTTTCAACGACGATCATGTCCTCGCGATCAGCCAGGCGATCTGCAACTACCGCAAGTCCAAGGGCATCGACGGGCCATTGTTCATCGGCTTCGACACTCATGCTTTGTCGAAGCCGGCATTCGAGAGCGCGCTCGAAGTGCTGGCCGCGAACGATGTGGAAATTCGTATATCCGCCGGTGCCGAATTCACGCCGACGCCTGCCATTTCGCATGCAATCCTCACCTACAACGCCGGTCGCAAAAGCGGTCTCGCCGATGGCATCGTGATTACGCCCTCACACAACCCGCCCGACAACGGTGGCTTCAAGTACAACCCCAGCAATGGCGGTCCCGCCGATTCCGATATCACCGGCGCGATCCAGAACGACGCCAATGCGATGCTGGAGAGTGGCCTGAAGGATGTCCGGCGAATTCCGCTGGAACGAGCTCGCTCTGCATCGAAGACCCGCGAGCACGACTACCTCGACGCCTATGTGGTGGATCTTGACAACGTGCTCAACTTCGAGCGAATTCGCGCATCCGGCATCCGCATGGGTGTCGATCCGCTCGGCGGGGCAGGCGTGCACTACTGGGCGCGCATCGCCGAACGTTATCGGATCGATCTGACAGTCATCAGCGAAACAGTCGATCCGACTTTTTCGTTCATGACCGTCGACTGGGACGGCAAAATCCGCATGGACCCATCGTCGCCGTTCGCGATGCAGCGACTGATCGACCAGAAGAACCGCTACGACATTTCGTTCGCTTGCGATACAGACCATGACCGGCATGGCATCGTGACGAAAGGCGAGGGACTGCTGCCCCCGAATCACTATCTCGCGGTGATGATCGACACCTTGTTCCGGCACCGCTCGGAATGGAGCGATTCGGCCGGCATTGGCAAGACGGTCGTCAGCAGCAGCATGATTGATCGCGTCGCCAAGCGTCTGGGTCGAGACCTGGTTGAAGTGCCCGTCGGATTCAAATGGTTCGCGTCGGGATTGTTCGACGGCTCGCTCGGATTCGGCGGCGAAGAAAGTGCTGGCGCGGCCTTCCTCCGTCGCAATGGCAAAGTCTGGACGACGGACAAGGACGGCATCGTTCCGGCGCTGTTGTCGGCCGAGATCACAGCCATCCTGGGTTACGACCCGGCGCAGGCCTACGCTGCTCTGGAAAATGAATTCGGCGAAGTGTTCGCTGATCGCAAGGAAGCGTCAGCCGGTTCGAAGGAGAAGGCCGCGCTGTCAAAGCTTTCGCCTGAACAGATCAAGCTCGACGAACTCGCGGGCGACAAGATCGTAGATGTCATCAACAAGGCACCCGGCAACGATGCCGCCATCGGTGGCATCAAGGTGACGACCGAAGCCGGCTGGTTTGCAGCGCGCCCGTCGGGCACTGAGGACATCTACAAGATCTACGCGGAGAGTTTCCGCAGCAATGATCACCTGAAACAGATACTGAAAGAGGCACAGGAAGTCGTCGACAAGACCCTCAAGAATTGATTGGAGTTTGTTCATGAGTACGTCAACGAAAAATCAATCCGTGCAGGTTTCCGCGAAGCTCGCCCAGCAGTGCGTCGATACGCTGCGGTTCCTCTCGGTCGACATGGTCGAGAAGGCTGACAGCGGTCATCCCGGACTGCCGCTCGGTGCCGCGCCGATGGCCTATGTCCTCTGGACGAAATTCCTCAAACATAATCCCGCCAATCCCGACTGGCCTGATCGCGACCGTTTCGTGCTGTCGGCCGGCCATGGTTCGGCGCTGCTCTACAGTCTTTTGCATGTCACCGGCTACGACTTGTCCATCCACGACATCAAGCAATTCCGGCAGTGGGGCAGCAAGACGCCAGGCCATCCCGAGCGCGGCCACACCGCCGGGGTGGAAATCACGACCGGTCCGCTGGGGCAGGGGTTCGCCAACGCCGTCGGCATGGCGATGGCCGAAGCGCAACAGGCGGCACGCTATAACCGCAAGGGCCACACAGTCGTCAATCATCACACTTGGGTGATCGCGAGTGATGGCGATCTGATGGAAGGCGTCGCATCGGAAGCCGCATCGCTGGCCGGGCATCTGCAACTTGGCAAGCTCAATGTGCTCTACGACGACAACCGCGTCACCTTGGCTGCGGGCACTGATATTACCTTCACCGAGGACCGGGCAGCGCGCTTCAAGGCGTATGGCTGGCACGTCCAGACGGTCGAGAAGGGCAACGATCTTGAAGCGATTGAACTAGCCTTGCAGCGTGCGCGGCGGCAAACGAAAAAGCCGTCGCTGATTCTCGTCCGCACCCACATTGGTTACGGTTCGCCGGAGCAGGACAGTTTCAAGGCGCATGGTTCGCCGCTCGGCGACAAGGATGTGGCTGCAACCAAGAAGGAACTGGGTTGGCCTGAATCACCAGCGTTTCTTGTGCCCGACGAAGCGGCCGCACATTTCCGCTCGGCGCTCGAAAATGGCAGCCAGCAGGAGTTGGTCTGGCAGCGTCGTTGGGCGAAATATGCGAAAGCTGAAGCCGCACTTGCCAGCGAGCTGCAAGGCAGTCTCGACAAAAAATTGCCCCAAGGTTGGGACAGCGATGTACCCATCTTCAAGGCCGACGAGAAAGGCATTGCCACTCGCGTCGCTGGCGGGAAGGTGCTGAGCGCCATTGCGCCAAAGTTGCCATCGTTGACCGGCGGCTCGGCCGATCTTGATCCATCGACCCACACCGCCGTAAAAGGCCTCGGTGTGTTTTCGCCCGGTCCCGAACCGGACCAGCAAGGCGCACCCGATGAAGTCTGGAGCTACGCAGGACGCAACCTGCACTTCGGCGTCCGCGAGCATGCGATGGGCGCGATCGCGAACGGCATGGCAGCGCATGGTGGAACCACTCCCTATGACGCCACCTTCCTGACTTTTTCCGACTACATGCGACCGCCCATCCGCCTCGCCGCGTTAATGGGCTTGCATGTCATCCATGTCTATACGCACGACAGCATTGCACTGGGCGAAGATGGCCCGACTCATCAGCCCGTGGAACAAGTTGCCAGCCTTCGTGCGATACCGAATCTGCTCGTTATTCGTCCAGGCGATGCGAATGAAACCGCCGTCGCCTGGAAGGTCGCACTGGAGGCGAAAAGGCAGCCGGTCGCATTGATCTTCTCGCGCCAGGCCGTGCCCACTTTGGACCGCTACAAGTTTGCCTCCGCCGATGGTCTGCGCAAGGGCGCCTACATCCTGCGCGATGCCGATAGCGCCAGCCCCGATTTCATCCTGATTGGCACCGGTGCCGAGACGGGTCTCGTCGTCAAAGCCGCCGATCAACTCAAACGCGATGGCGTCTGCGTACGTATCGTCTCAATGCCCAGCTGGGAACTGTTCGAAGCGCAACCGCAGGCCTATCGCGACTTGGTATTACCGCCGTCAATAACCGCACGCCTCGCCGTCGAGGCTGGCGTTTCCCAAGGTTGGGAGCGTTACGTCGGCCGACGCGGAGACACGGTCACCGTTGACCGTTTTGGTGCGTCGGCACCTGGCGACATTGTGCTTGAGCGCTACGGGTTCTCCATCGACAACATTTGCGCCAAGGCGAAAGCCTTGTTGCGCGAGGGCTGATTCCGCTCGTCTTTCTCTCCCTTCTCCCGCCGGGAGAAGGGTCGTGGATGACGGTCCGGCGCTCATGCACCGCTTCATTTCTCCCGGCCGATTGGCCATCTAGCCGTCTAGACACCAGTCTGGCGTTGGCCGCCGAATGAGCGCAGCGCGGCGACCGATAGAGGCGGATGACCAGTCTGGCGACAGCCATCCCTCGCCGAATGGCGACGCAAGCGCCGGCCCCTCACCTCCAACCCCCCCCCTCCCCCGCAGGAAGAGGGAGCATTGCCCCCCCCGGCGGGAGAGGAAAGAAAACCATGCGCGTGGGCGGCGCTACGCCCCAGTCCCAGCGCAACTGGATGCGCGATATTTCGCGCATCGCGGCCCCGTGTCATAATTCGCGGCCTTTTCCGGGACGGGTCTCGCCCGCCTCCCTTGAATCTTCCGGAGACACCATGGATTTCCTGATCAGTTCCGCCTACGCCCAGCCTGCGACGGGTGCGCCAGCGGCCAACCCGCTGATGTCGTTCCTGCCGTTGATCATCCTGTTCGGCATTTTCTACTTCATGCTGATCCGGCCGCAGATGAAGCGGGCCAAGGAGCAGAAGGCGATGATCACGGCGCTGGCTCGTGGCGATGAAGTCGTCACGACCGGCGGCTTGCTCGGTCGCATCGACGAAATGGCCGATCAGTTCGTGACGCTGGAAATTGCCGATGGCGTTCGTGTCAAGGTCAGCAAGCAGCACATCACCGCAGTGTTGCCGAAAGGCACGCTCAAGGCATCCTGATCGCTTTGATCATCTTTTTCCGTGCGCCGGCTTGTCCGGCGCCAGCTTGCGGATTTACGCATGAATGATTTTCCCCGCTGGAAATATGCGCTGGTTGTCTTTGCGCTCACGGTTGGCTTTCTCTACAGCCTGCCCAACGTGTTCCGACCACAGCCCGCTGTGCAGATTTCGGCCAATCGAGGATCTGAGGTCGACGAAGCCCTGAAGACGACCGTCAAGGGCTATCTCGATGCAGCCGAGGTGACGTCTGATCGTATCGAGATTGCGAATGATCGTCTCCTGGTTCGTCTGCCCAAGAGCGACGATCAAGGCGATGTGATGAACCGCGTCGCCGACATCATCAAGACCGGCCTCGCTAACGACAATCGCGGCGATGGCTATGTGATCGCTTTGAATCTGGCCTCGACGGTGCCGGGTTGGTTGCGCGCAATCGGTGCCAATTCGATGCCGCTGGGGCTGGACTTGCAGGGTGGCGTCCACTTCCTGATGCAGGTCGACGACAAGGAAGTGTTCGAGAAGCAGCAGCAGCGCTATATCGAAGACATCCGCGCAGTCTTGCGCAACAAGGACATCCGCTATCAGTCGGTTGGACGCGGCCCGCAGGGCATCATCGTGCAGTTGCGCAGCAGTGCGGATCGCGAAGCCGCCGCCGGCGTGATCACCGTTTCCGCGCCTGAACTCAACGTCGAGAACGGCACCGTCGTAGGCGAGGCGTACACGCTGGTCGCCAACTTGAAGCCCGAAGAAATCACCAGGATTTCTCAGAACACCATCAAGCAGAACGTCTCCACCCTGCGCAACCGCATCAATGCACTCGGCGTGTCCGAGCCGATCATTGTGCAGCAGGGTTTGAATCGGATCGTCGTCGAATTGGCTGGCGTGCAGGACACCGCTGACGCCAAAACCAAGCTGGGTGCAACGGCGACGCTGGAATATCGCGCCGTCGATGAAAGCGCCAATCCGATCGAAGCCGAGCGCACCGGCCAGGTCGCGCCAGACAGCCGCCTCTACAAGATGCGCGACGGTCGCCCGATCGTGCTGAAGAAGAAAGTGATCGCGACGGGTGATGAACTGGTCGACGCATCGAGCGCGCCCGATCCGCAAACCGGCTCGCCGGCGGTGTCGGTGGTGTTGAATGAATCAGGCGGTCGCAAGATGCTCGATTTCACCACCCAGAATGTCGGCAAGCGCATGGGTGTGGTCTACATCGAACGCACGCCGGAAGTGAAGATTGTAAACGGCGAGGAAGTTCGTTCGACCAAAGTCACTGAGGAAGTCATCAATGCCGCCACCGTCAACGGTGTATTCGGCAAGCGCTTCCAGACTACCGGCATCGGCAGCGCGAAAGAGGCATCCGACCTTGCGCTGTTTTTGCGCTCCGGTTCGCTGGCTGCGCCCGTCGACATCGTTTCCGAGCGCGTGATTGGCCCCAGCCAAGGCCAGGACAATATTCAGAAAGGCGTGTTCGCGACCATCCTCGCATTGGTTCTGGTGATCGTGTTCGTCGCGTTTTACTACAAGGTGTTTGGCCTCATTGCCGACCTTGCGCTTATCTTGAACCTTGTTTTGCTGGTCGCAATCTTGAGCATGTTCCAGGCAACGCTGACCTTGCCGGGTATCGCCGGCATCGTACTAACGCTGGGCATGGCGATCGATGCAAACGTGCTGATCTGCGAACGAATACGTGAAGAGTTGCGCAATGGCTCGACGCCGCTCGCGGCCATTCGTGGCGGTTACGACAAGGCATGGGCAACCATCTTCGACGCCAACCTGACCCACCTGATCGCGGCGCTTGGACTGATGACGTTTGGTTCCGGTCCGCTGCGTGGTTTCGCGATCACCCTCACCATCGGCATCCTGACCTCGATGTTCACATCGGTGACGATTACCCGTGCGCTGATTTCGCTGGTTTACAGCGGTCGCCGCCTCAAGCACGTTTCGGTCTGAGTCGACCGCACAGGACATATCGATGGAACTTTTCAATCCCAATACCAATTTCAACTTCATGGGCTGGCGCAGGGTCAGCCTGACCGTCTCCTGCGTGTTGATGGTGCTTGCAGCAATAACCATCTTTGTTCGCGGCCTGGACTACGGTCTCGACTTCACCGGCGGCGTGCTGGTGGAAGTAACGTATGAAAAGCCGATCGACGTGGCCGACGTGCGTTCCGCATTGACGACCGGCGGCATGCCCAAGGCGCTTGTGCAAAGCCTGGGCAGCACACAGGAATACGCCATTCGAATCACGCCGGAAAAAGGTGAAGCGACTGAGGGCGTCGATGCCTCGCAAGACAAGGTGAGCCACGACAAGGTGTCTGCGAACATCAAGGCTGCACTCAGCAAGGATCGTCCCGATGTCGTCCTGAAACCCAGCGTATTCGTCGGCCCGCAGGTCGGAGAGGAATTGCGCACCGACGGCCTGATCGCGGTGGTGTTCGTCATCATTGGCATCGCCGTGTACTTGTGGATTCGATTCGAGTGGCGCTTTGCCGTCGCGGCGGTCGCGTCCGAAATTCACGATGCCTTGATCACGGTGGGCCTGTTTGCCTTGACCGGGCGTGAGTTTGATCTGACCTCACTGGCGGCCGTGTTGTCGGTGGTGGGTTACTCGATCAACGACAAGATCGTGGTGTTTGATCGCGTTCGCGAACTGTTCCGCTCCTCGCGCAAGGCCGATCCGGAAGAAGTGCTCAATCGTTCCATCAACTCGACCATGTCGCGCACCATCATGACTGGCCTGACCACGGCGCTCGCGGTCGGCACCTTGTTCTTCTTCGGCGGCCCGACGCTGGAGAATTTTGGCTTGATCATGCTGATGGGCATCTTCATCGGCATCCTGTCGTCGATATTCTTCGCCAACCCGATCCTGCTGTGGCTGGGTGTGTCGAAGAAGGACCTGATGCCGGTCACGCGAGACAACCCGGAGCTGGCGCGCCGTCCGTAAACGAAGCATTGGTACTGAATGATGCGCGCCTCGAATGTCCATGTGGTGTTCGAGGCTCGCTGCATTTTGGAGACGGTGTTTGCATTGCTGCCGGCGCTGGCTGATTGGAAGCGTAGTCGTGGCTGCACATAGCGGATCGACCGCAGCACCACGCCACGGTCTCGCGCGTGCGCTGTCGAAGCTTGGGGTCTGTTCGCGCACGCAAGCGACTGCGTGGATACGCGAGGGGCGTGTCGCATTGAAAGGTCACATCGAGCGCGATCCGGAAGCGCCGGTAGTCGTCGGCGTGGATCAGATTGACGTTGACGGCGTAGCGGTTGGATTGGCAGCGCCGGTCTACGTCATGCTCAACAAGCCGCGCGGCATCGTCACCACTGCCAGCGATGAGCAAGGCAGGGCGACAGTTTACGACCTGCTGCGTGATGCGCGTTTGCCCTGGATCAGTCCCGTCGGGCGCCTGGATCGCGCCAGTGAAGGTTTGCTGTTGCTCAGCAACAACACGCAATGGGCGAGTGGCATCACCGAGCCGCGCGCAGCCATCGACAAGCGCTATCACGTTCAGATTGATCGCTTACCCGATGTCGAATTGCTCAATGGTTTGGTGCGCGGCGTCAGTGATCGTGGCGAGCTGCTGTCGGCGAAGTCAGTCGTCGAGTTGCGCCGCGGCCAGCGCAATGCCTGGCTGGAAATTGTTCTCGATGAAGGACGCAATCGGCAGATCCGGCGTTTGCTCGCCGCGTTTGATATCAACGTGCTGCGCCTTGTGCGCATCGCGATTGGTGGTTTGCAACTTGGTGATCTGCCGCGCGGGCAATGGCGTCATTTGCAAGACGACGAGGTCGCAGCTCTGTGGGTCGACGAGGTCAGGTTCTCGTAGCCCGGCACGTGCAGCGCGCCGGGACTGCCTCGCGTTCGAAGTCGATACGTCCCACGACCCCGGCGCGCTGCGCGTGCCGAGCTACCGAACCTTTGCGCGCGGTGGATCAAACTTCGAGCTGGGCGAGATCGCCTTTCTCCTCCAGCCAGGCCTTGCGGTCACTGGCACGCTTTTTCGACAACAGCATGTCCATCAGCTGGCCAGTCCCATCGTCGCCGTCTTCAAGGAGGCCGACCGTCAACTGCACCAGTCGGCGCGTATCAGGATGGATTGTCGATTCGCGCAACTGGCCGGGATTCATTTCACCCAGGCCCTTGAAGCGCGTCACCGTCACCGCGCCGCGCATTTTCTCGCGGGCAATGCGATCAATCGTTGCGTCGCGTTCGGATTCGTCGAGGCAATAGAAAACCTGTTTGCCGACATCGACGCGGAACAGCGGCGGCATTGCCACGAACACGTGCCCTTCGCGCACCAGCGCCGGAAAGTGCTTCTGGAACAAGGCACACAGCAAGGTGGCGATGTGCAAGCCATCGGAATCGGCGTCGGCGAGGATGCAGACCTTGCCGTAGCGCAAGCCATCCAGTTTCGGACTGCCGGGATCGCAGCCGATGGCGACAGCGAGATCATGCACTTCCTGCGACGCCAGCACCGAACCCGATTCCACTTCCCAGGTGTTCAAAATCTTTCCGCGCAACGGCAGGATCGCCTGGAAATCCTTGTCGCGCGCCTGCTTGGCACTGCCGCCGGCAGAATCACCCTCCACCAGGAATAGTTCAGTCCGCGACAAATCGCTCGACGCGCAATCGGCAAGCTTGCCGGGCAGGGCCGGGCCTTGGGTGATCTTCTTGCGGATGATCTGCTTTTCCGCCTTGAGGCGCGCCGAAGCGCGTTCGATGGCGATCTGCGCAATGCGCTCACCCAGTTCCACATGCTGATTCAAGTACAACGAAAAACCGTCGTGCGCTGCGCTCTCAACGAAGCCAGCCGCATCGCGCGACGATAGGCGTTCCTTGGTCTGCCCCGAGAACTGCGGATCGGTCAGCTTGGCTGACAGCACGAAACTGACGCGATCCCAGACGTCTTCCGGTGCCAGCTTCACGCCGCGCGGTAAAAGGTTACGGAAGTCGCAGAACTCACGCAGCGCGTTGGTGAGGCCAGTGCGCAAGCCATTGACGTGGGTGCCGCCCTGCGCGGTTGGAATCAGGTTGACGTAGCTTTCCTGGGTCAGCTCGCCTTCCGGCAACCATGCCAAGGCGAAATCGACCGTGCTTTTCTCGCGTTGCTGGCTGGCGATGTACAGGTCGCTCGGCAGGTACTCGACCTTGCCGAGCATGCTGCGCAGGTAGTCGCGAAGACCGTCTTCGTAATACCACTCTTCGCGCTCACCGCTCGCTTCGTCGAACAGCTTTACGCGCAGGCCGGCGCAGAGCACCGCCTTCGCACGTAGCACGTGCTTCAGCTTGGTCAGCAAGATCTTCGGCGTGTCGAAGTATTTTGGATCGGGCCAGAAACGCACGCTGGTGCCGGTGTTCTTCTTGCCGACGGTGTCGATCACTTCAAGTTCGCCGACGCGATCACCGTCCGCGAATTCCATCCGGTGCACGTTCCCATCACGACGGATGTTGACCTCGACCTTGTGCGATAACGCATTCACCACCGACACGCCGACGCCATGCAGGCCGCCGGAATACTGGTAGTTGCGATCGGAAAATTTTCCGCCCGCATGCAGGCGGGTCAAGATCAGCTCCACGCCCGGCATGCCTTCCTCGGGATGGATATCGACCGGCATGCCGCGGCCATTGTCGGTGACAGATGCGGAGCCATCAGCGTAGACGACGACTTCGATCAGGTTGGCGTAGCCCGCCAGCGCCTCATCGACCGAGTTGTCGACCACTTCCTGGACCAGGTGGTTGGGCCGAGTCGTATCGGTGTACATGCCGGGCCGGCGTTTGACCGGATCCAGCCCAGAAAGTACTTCAATATCGGCGGCGTTGTAGCGACTGCTCATGCTTGGGAATGCTCCATCGGATCGCGGCGAGGATGGCGAGCGGAGCCGGATCGGTCAAGCATCAACGTATCGCCCGTGCTCTGGGGCGGTGCGACCACGACTAGGCGACACGTCGGTGATCGAATCAGCGCAAATCTCCACGATTGCTGCACATTTCCACGTTAACGTCGTGCAATCCAAGGCAGCCCGCTGGCTGTCGCATTGAGAGGGCAGGCGACGATGATGACCATGCGAATCGTGTTTGCGGCTGTTGCAGCGATCTCATTTGCGCTTCCCGCCGTTGCGCAGAATCCACCGCCACCACCGCCACCGGGCAACACGCCACTGGGGTCGCCGCCAATTCCGCCGACCAATCCGCAGACCGCCGCCAAGATCAACCTTGGGGCGGCCTTGTTCTGGGAAGAACAACTGTCGGTCACCGGCACGGTCGCCTGCGGAACTTGCCATCGCAGCTTCGCGGGCGGTGCCGATCCGCGTACTTCGCTCGATGTCGCCGGCAACACCCACCCCGGCCTGGATGGCATTTTCGGCAATGCCGACGACATCCACAGTTCGGCGGGCGTGCCATCTCACGGCGCGGACGGGCTCTACGAATCGGTCGCCACTTTCGGCGTGCAGCCGCAAGTTGCCGCACGCAAGTCGCCGTCGATGGTAAACGCCGCTTACGCGCCGCTGTTGTTCTGGGATGGTCGTGCCGGTGGCAGCTTCGCCGATCCGGCAACCGGACAGGTGCTGATTCCCCAGGGCGGTGCATTGGAGAACCAAAGCCTTGGGCCGCTGATCAATGCTGGCGAAATGTCCCCCAGCGGTGCAGTCAGTGCCAATATTGGGCTACGCATCAAGGACGTCATACCGCTCGCGCTGGCGACGGCCGTGCCTTCCACTATCTCCACCTGGATAAACGGACGTGGCTATCCGGCACTGTTCAGCGAAATTTTCGGCAACACCGAAATCACCGCCGCGCGCATCGCGATGGCGATTGCGAGCTACGAACGGTCCTTGTTCTCTAACCAGGCGCCCATCGATGCGGTCCTCGCCGGTACTGGCACGCTGACCCAGCAAGAGCAGCAAGGCCAGGGCTTGTTTTTGGCGAACGACTGCGCGGCCTGCCATGCGGGCAATATCTTCACCGACAACAACTTCCGCTATATCGGCGTGCGACCCGCGACCGATGACCAAGGGCGTTTCACCCAGACCGGCAACAATGGCGACCGCGGTTCGTTCCGCACGCCCAGCCTGCGCAACGTGGCGCAACGCGCGCCCTACATGCACAACGGCCGATTCACGTCGCTGGCCGACGTGGTCGAGTTCTACAATCGCGGCGGCGATTTCGCGGCACCCAACAAGGACCCTCGCGTTCGTCCGCGGAACTTGAGCCCACAACAGAAATTAGCGCTGGTCGCGTTCCTGTCGCGGCCGCTGACCGATCCGCGCGTGCAGGCGGAAACGGGCCCGTTCGAGCGGCCAACCTTGTTCACCGAGTCGGGCCGCGCCGCGCAAATTATCGGCACTGCACGTTCCGGTAGCGGCAATTTCCCGCCGCGCATGATCGCGATCGAACCACCGCTGCTGGGCAACCGCAACTTCACTGTCGCGGCCAGCCAGTCACTCGGCGGCGCCGTGGCGAACTTGGTCGTCGATCATGCCGACCCGGGAGTTGCGGACAGCATTCCCGTCGGCGATGTCGCCAATCTCGTCACCACGCTTGGCGGCACAGGCGCGGGGCAGGGCTTCGGTTCGGTCAATGTTGATCTTTCCAACGCCAGTCTGCTCGGCGCAACCCTGTTCGGCCGTTGGTACGTCACCGACACCGCTGCTCCGAGTGGCCTCGCCGTAAGCCAGGCATTCCAGATCACCGTGTTCGGCGACAGCAACCGGATTTTTGCGGCTGGGTTTGATTGAGCGAAGCCACGACGCGGAAATATGGACATCGCGCCGGGGCCACACCTTTGTCGCAACCAAGGCACCTACCGCAGCCAGCACGGTGACGGTCAATAGCGGACCTAGAAAAACAGGCGCTGCTTCGAGTGGCGCAAGATAGGCCAGCGCGAGCAGAAGCACGGTGCCGCCTACCACGCCTGCCAATCTGCCTTTGAGAATTCGTGTCTGGGTCGCTAGACACGCGCCAGTGAAGCCCGCCGCGCCGCACAAGAGCAGCGCGAAGATTCCCAGCGCAATCCATGCGGTGCGGGGAGCCGAAGTGGAGATCAAGGCTCCGACGAGAAGCATGCAAACGACGTAGCCGCCGATCACCACGAGCGCGCCGCACGCAATCGCCTTGAAATTCAAATCTGTGATCTTCACGAGCTATGCCCTTAATACAAATGGGTGACAGAAAGGCGGACTCGTAGCTGAGCCGCACGCCTGTTTGGATCATCCGTAACACGGTCGCTAGATGTGATCTCTCAGTAGGTTGTTCATCCGGGGCGAATCCGGAAGACTGGAGGTGCGAACCAAAACCACCTTCAGGAGCCCCGGATGAACAACCTACTGAGAGATCACACTTAGCGATCCATCCCATTCCGGCGGGCAACCCGAACGTACGGCAAATTCAGGTAAGCACAGCCTCACCGTCGGGGTCGGCCATTTTTCTCTGCGGCGCCGGACTTGGTACCGCCAGTCCGTGCATCAGCGCAACCAATACCGGGTCGACGTCGCCGTCGCTGCCGTTGCTGGTGATGCCCAGTCTTGAAGACCGCACGCTGGTTGTTGGCAGGGCAGGCGTCAACGATGCAACCTGCTATCCGTACACCCTCACCGTAACCGGAACGCTCAGAGCGAACGAGCCGTAAGTGCCGGGCGAAGATTTCCGGGCCTGTCGCGAACGAGAAGCGGCGGATAGATCAGTCTCGTAGGGTGAAGTACTCTGCAACAGCGGAGCTGGTCAACGCCCGCAGGAGATTCCACCGCAGCGGAGTGGTGGAAGCCGAATTTGGTCGCGACACCATCGTGGGGTGATTCAATCGGGCGGTGGAATCTCCTGCGGCGGTTCCACCCTATAAACCGCTGGTGCCGTGACGCAAGGTCTGGCGGCGATGCCGCGATCTTTGGGTCGCTCGCTCAAAACGGCGGGTTGAGCAACTTCTCGAAGAACAGGCTCAGCAAGCCCGGATCAATTGCTATCGTCACGATGATGCCGTAGGCCGCGCCCCACAGGTGGGCGCTGTGGTTGATATTGTCGCGATTCTGCTTTTCGGACCAGATTGTCCAGGCGGTGTAGGCGACGCCGTAGACGATGGCCGGGCAGGGGATGAAGAAGACGAAGATAAGGTTCCACGGGTTCAGCAGGATGAAGGCGAACAGCACCGCCGACACCGCACCGGATGCGCCCAGGCTGCGGTAGTTACGGTTGTCGAGGTTCTTGTAGTAGGTCGGAATGATCGCGACGACGATGGCGATCACATAAAACACCAGGTACCCGATCGGGCCAACCCGGCTCGCGAGGAAACTCTCGAAATAGCGGCCGAAGAAGTACAGCGTGAACATGTTGAACAGCAGGTGCTGGAAGTCGGCATGAATCAGGCCGTGGCTGACGAAGCGGTAGTACTCCTTGCCCTGCTTGATTGCTGGCGGCCAGAAGATCAGCTTGTCGATCAGGCGCGGGTTCTGGAAACCGACATACGAGATGACGGCGGTCAGGGCAATGATAAACAGGGTGATCATGCGGAGCGTTTCCCGTTGAGCGCAGGAGGCGATTGTCGGCGATCATGGGCGCGTATGTGAACCCGCCCGCAAAAGTGATCTTCGCCAGAACCATGCACGACTCCCACGAAACCCACTCTGATGCAGCGCTCAACGAACAGGCCAACGCGGTTGCCGAACTGCTGATCGCGCGCCATGAGTCGGTCGTCTGCGCCGAATCGTGCACTGGCGGTTGGATAGCCAAGACGCTGACCGACATAGCCGGCAGCTCCCACTGGTTCGAATGCGGTGTGGTCGCTTACAGCTATCAAGCGAAAGAGGCGCTGTTGGGCGTGCAAGCCAGCACGCTCGAAGTGCATGGCGCGGTCAGCCAGGAAACCTGCCTTGAGATGGTTTCCGGTGCCTTGGCTCGATACGGGGCTGGCATCGCAGTGGCCGTCACCGGTATCGCCGGACCCGGCGGGGCAACCGAAGGCAAACCAGTCGGCACGGTCTGGATCGGCTGGAAGCGTCGCGGCGGTTACGCAAGCGCGAAACTATTTCACTTCGATGGCGACCGTGAGGCGGTGCGCCGCCAAACCGTCGCCGCCGCGCTGGCCGGCATGCGCGAAATTCTTACTCGTTGACGTGGCAAAACGCGCTGGCGGGTGGCTGGTTGCGCTGTGGGATAATTGCGCATCGCAAACCGACCGTCTCAGTCGCTGAGATGGCCCGCCCGCAGACTCCGCTGCATTCGCAATCAACGAGGATTTACCGATGGATGACAACAAGCGCAAGGCGCTCGCTTCGGCACTGACCCAGATCGAGAAGCAGTTCGGCAAGGGCGCAGTGATGCGCATGGGCGACAAAGCCATCGAGGCGATTGAAACGGTCTCGACAGGTTCGCTGGGGCTGGATATTGCGCTGGGCATTGGCGGCTTGCCACGCGGTCGTGTTGTCGAAATCTACGGGCCGGAATCTTCCGGCAAGACGACGCTGACGCTGCAAGTGATTGCCTCGTGCCAGCGCGCCGGTGGCACGGCGGCGTTTATCGATGCCGAACATGCGCTCGATCCCAGCTATGCCGAAAAGCTTGGCGTGAAAGTTGATGATCTGCTGGTTTCGCAGCCCGATACGGGTGAGCAAGCGCTGGAGATCGCCGACATGCTGGTGCGCTCGAACGCCGTGGACGTGGTCGTGATCGACTCGGTTGCGGCGCTGACACCGAAAGCGGAAATCGAAGGCGAGATGGGCGATACCCACGTCGGCCTGCAGGCACGTCTGATGAGCCAAGCCCTGCGCAAGCTGACCGCCAATATCAAGAAATCCGGTTGCCTGGTCATTTTCATCAACCAGATCCGCATGAAAATCGGCGTGATGTTCGGCAGCCCGGAAACGACAACAGGCGGCAACGCGTTGAAGTTCTATGCATCGGTGCGCCTGGACATCCGCCGCATCGGCGCAGTCAAGCGCGGTGACGAGGTGATTGGTTCGGAAACGCGGGTAAAGGTGGTCAAGAACAAGGTGGCGCCACCGTTCCGCCAGGCCGAGTTCGAGATTCTTTACGGAGAAGGCACCTCGCGCGAAGGCGAGCTAATCGAGTTGGGTGTATTGCACAACATGGTCGACAAGTCCGGTGCCTGGTACAGCTACAACGGCGACCGCATTGGCCAGGGCAAGGACAATGTGCGCATGTACCTTAAGGAAAACCCGGCCATTGCCAATGACATCGACACCCGCTTGCGTGAGAAGCTGCTGGTGAAACCCGGCGCTGCACCGGTTGCGGCGGCTGAGGCCGAGGCCGAGGAGGCCTGATCGAACCCTGCCGCTTCCGTGATTTCCTCATGGCGGCGGCAACGATTGGATTAGGTGACTCCCGATGTCGTTTCCGGGCAAGGGTAAGGGCCGCGGCGAGAAGGAACCTGCCGAGCGACTCAGCGCATTCGGCAAGGGCATCGATCTGCTGTCGCGGCGCGAGCAATCGGCGCGCGAGCTAAAGGGCAAGCTGGCTCGCAAGGGCTACGAGAAACAGGAAACCGATGAAGCGCTGGAACAGTTGCAGCGCTCCGACTATCAGAACGATGAGCGCTTCGCCGAGGTACTGGCGCGATCACGCGCGACGCAAGGGCATGGGCCGCGACGCATCTTCGCGGAACTGAAGTCGCATGGCATCGCTGATGCCTTCATTGCATCCGCAATCGCCGCCGTTGACATCGACTGGGTCGATTCGGCGCTGCGTCAATATCGTCGCCGCTATGGCAACACGCGCGCTGCTACACCTGCCGAATCGGCGAAACGCTCGGCTTTCCTGCTGCGCCGCGGCTTCGACGGTGCCACGGTTCGTGCGGTCACCCGCGCGCCCCTGGACGACGTGGACGACGAGCCGTTCGAGTGAGTACCAAGGCGCTGCAAGCCGCCTGAAATTCCAGGCAGGTTGGTCGCGTCATCGACGCTGCTCGCCACGGATCGCGCCACGTTTTGCGACAATGCACGCATACGTCGTCCGCCATTCGGCCTCGACCCGATCGATATCCGGATTTCCATGAAGACTACCGCCCAGATTCGTTCCGAGTTCCTTGAGTTTTTCCAATCCAAGGACCACACCATCGTGCCATCGGCCTCGCTGGTGCCCGGCAACGATCCCACCTTGCTGTTCACCAACTCGGGCATGGTCCAGTTCAAGGACGTGTTCCTCGGCAGCGAGAAGCGCCCCTACGTGCGCGCGGCCGACGTGCAGCGCTGCCTGCGTGCGGGCGGCAAGCACAACGATCTCGAGAACGTCGGCTACACCGCGCGTCATCACACTTTTTTCGAGATGCTCGGCAATTGGTCGTTTGGCGACTACTTCAAGCGCGACGCGATCCTGTGGGCTTGGGAACTGCTGACCGAGGTCTGGAAGCTGCCCAAGGATCGTCTGCTGGTCACGGTCTACCACACCGACGATGAGGCCTACGGCATCTGGCGCGACGAGGTGGGTATTCCCGCCGAACGTATCGTGCGCATTGGCGACAACAAGGGCGCGCCATACGCGTCGGACAATTTCTGGCAGATGGC
>JBATAQ010000347.1:0-2356 GCA_049661925.1 Dokdonella sp. | reverse complement strand
AATCCGGAATCAGGTTGAAGCCCTGGAATATGAAGCCAAGTTTCTCGTTGCGCAGCTTCGAGCGCCCGTTGTCGTCGAGACCCTTCACGTCGACACCATCCAGCGTGAACTCGCCGGAGGTGAATTCTTCCAGCAATCCGGCGATGTTGAGGAAGGTCGTCTTACCCGAACCCGATGGCCCGGTCACCGCCACGAACTCGCCTTCGCGCACGTGGATCGAGAAATCACGCAAGGCATGCGTCTCGATCAAATGAGTGCGATAAACCTTTTGCAGATGAGTCATCTTCAACATGAGGGAACCTCGCGGAACGGATGAGTGAAGTGTTGGAACAAATCAGCGCGACAGCGACACGCGCTGCGCACCTTTGAATACGCTGGTATCGGAAACCACCAGTCGGTCGCCTTCCTTGACGCCGCTGACAATTTCCACGGCCGACAAACTGGTCGCGCCGACTTCGATGGGTGTGCGCTCGGCGACATCGCCACGCACCACGTAGCCGATGCGGCCCGCGCCGGCGTCGACGAAGGCGCCGCGCTCAACCAGCAGCACGTCGGCCTTGGATTCCATCAGGATGCGCGTGGTCAGCCGCTGGTTCTGGCGCAGGCCCTTCGGCTTTTTGCCAGTGAAGCGAACGCGCCCGGTGACCTGACCTTCAACGATCGACGGCGATATCGCGCTGATCTCGCCGGGAAAAGTCTCGCCACCATCGCGAATCTCGGCAGCCATGCCGATGCCCAGATCCTGCGCGGATACTTCCGGCACCTTCACTTCAAGTTCCAGCGCAGACAGATCAACGACGCTAAGGATCGGCGCATTCGCGGGAACGTTGGCGCTGGTCTGCACGATCAGCGTGCCGACCTGGCCATCCACCGGCGATCGCACCTTGAGTCCATCGACCTGGCGCTTGAGGTCGGCGACCAGAAACGTTTGACGATCCAGCGCAAGCCGCTTGGACTTGACGTCGAACGCCGACGTATCGACATCCAGTCGGATGTCGGCCTTGGCATTCGCAACCGTGATGTCGGCCTTGGTCAGCGCATCCTTCGCGCGCAGCACATCAAGTTCCGGCAATGCTCCGGCCTTGTAAGCGCGATCATTTCGCTCCAGCTCGCGCGCGGCGGTCTGCCGATCCACCTCGGCCTGATCGAGCAACTTCTTCGACGCCAGCGCCTGCTTGCGATGGTCCAAGCCAGCGCGCTCGACATCGATGGTCAGGCTTTGCAGCGTGGCGTCTTCCTGCTGCAATTTGTTGGTGAGTTCCGGACTGTCGATCTCGGCCAACACCTGGTCCTTTGATACCTTGTCGCCGGCGTTGATCTTCAAGGTCACGATGCCGGGATTCGGTGCATACACGGTCGGACTCACAGCGGCAACAACCTGGCCCTGCACCGACACATCGCGCACCAGCGTTCCGCGCTTGACCTCGCCGATACGCAACTGGCTCAGGCTGGCTGCGGCATCGGACGACAACAGCCGCATCACCGTAGGCGCGAGCAGGGCGATGCCGGCAACGACAGCAACGCCAATGGCGATCAGCACCAACGTGCGCTTGCGCGTCGACGGCGCGCTGACAGCTTTGTCCTGGGCTGAGGTGTCGCGAATCATGAAATCTCCGATCACGGAATGGCTGCGTGCTGTCGAGTTTTGCAACAGCCGTGCCAGCGTTCATGTCATTGAAAAATAGCGGATTTATGCCGGGCTTCAGTGCGGACGCGGTGTCCGGTCAGGTTGCCGGACAGGGCCGGACAACGTCGATTCGGGCCGTACAGGCTGGTGTTTGTTGCACGGTGCGGCCACCCTCGCTGCGACCGTTCCGCACAGTCCTGCATCCAGACCAGACATGACGCCGAGTTCCTTCCAGATCGACCTGCCCGAGACCACGCTGGCGCGTGCCAGTCGCGGTGAGCCGGCCGCACTGGAAGCGATCTATCGCAGCTTCGAGCGGCCCGCGTACACGCTTGCCTTGCGCATGACCACGAATCGGGAGGACGCGCGCGAAGTGGTTCACGACGCGATGCTGCACATGTTCCAGCGCATCGGTCAGTTTCGCGGCGAGTCGCCGTTCTGGGGCTGGCTGCGCCAGATCGTCGTCAACGAAGCCTTGATGCGCTTGCGCCGTGATCGCAGCCAAATTCTCGAGAGCTACGACGAAACCGTATCGCGCAATGATCTTGATGGCGAGCCGGTGGCATGGAACGGCTTCGCCGATGCGTCGCTTGAACGCGCCATCCAGACATTGCCGGTCGTCACCCGCAGCGTGATCTGGCTGTACCACGTCGAGGGCTACACGCATGCCGAGATTGCCGAAATGACGGGCAACTCGATCAGCTTTTCCAAGTCGCAACTGGCGCGCGG
>JBATAQ010000346.1:0-5927 GCA_049661925.1 Dokdonella sp. | reverse complement strand
CCACTCAACCGTTCGAGGGCGGCACGTTCCTGCATTTCGTCTCACCGGCGAAGGCTGCAGCGCCTCCACGTCGTTTCCCGGTCAAAGGCCGGAGTTCCTCCGCTGCGTTCCCCCGGCGACGCACGCGCTCCCTCCACTTCGTTTCCCCGGCGCAGGCCGGGGTCCAGTGAATAGATGATGTTGGCACTCTTTTTCTTTCGCCTTGTTGTGTCGAGAGCCCCCGAAAAGACGGCCAAAAGTCGTTACCCACTGGACCCCGGCCTTCGCCGGGGAAACGACAGCGGAGGGCCTGCGCCGGGGAAACGACAGCGGAGGGCCTGCGCCGGGGAAACGACAGTGGAGGGCCTTCGCCGGGGAAACAACGAGGCTTGGGTGCGCAGACCCTGGCGATGGGCCGACAGAGACGCGTCGGTCAAGGAAGCAGAATTATTCCGGACAGCAGCGCGCGTAGGCAGGAATAACGAGGGATTGTTCCTGCTCGGCTGAGCGACCCAATACAACCATCGCGGAGAGCAAAGATCTTTCGAGGAGAATACGGGCTTGTAGATTTCGTCATCAACTGCCGCGACTAGAAAGGTTGCGCACCAACCCATCAATCCGATGCGCGCTTGCGCAGCATTTGGCGTACGCCAGGAATCGCATGGCGATTCGCACCGAGTTCAGTCGCCAGTTCCGCATACCCCAGCTTCGCGGCAATTTCGCCAGCGCTGCGGCCTAGCCCATCGGCCAGGTCCAGTGGCGCACCGCGTGCCTTGAGTTGGCGCGCACAGCCAACCAGACCATGCATCGCGCAAGCGTGCAGCGCGCTGACGCCGCGTTCATCTTGTTGATCCAGTGCCACGCCGTGTTCGATCAGGCGGGCGGTCAGAAGACTCAGCGACTGTGCGTCGCACGCTGTTCCGGGTTCGGCACGCGAACCCAGCAACAGCATCAAGGCGTCGCTGCCCTGATCGTCCTGCTGGCTCGTTATTGCGCCGTGCTGCAACAAGTGCTCGAACAATGCGGATGCGCTGGCCGTGTCGGTGCTGGCGAATCCAAATCTCGCCGCGGCGTGCAGCGCCGTGGTGCCCGTGGCATCGGCGACGCTGGGCCCGGCGCCAGCGTCAAGCAGCAGCGCGGCGACTACTGGCAAGCCCAGCGCGGCGGCAACATGCAGTGCCGTGATACCACGGGGCAAACGCTGACCGACATCGACACCGCGTTCCAGCAACAGGCGGACGACTGATTCGCGCCGCGCACTGATCGCGACCGAAAGCGGCGTGGCACCGCTGCTGGCCGCGTGGCCGAAATCGGCGCCCGCATCCAGCAATACGGCTACAGCGCGTACATCGCCAACACCACAGGCGCGGATCAGGGCGGTTGCGCCGCGCGCATCCTCGGTCTCGATGGCCAGCCCAAGCCGGATCAAGTGGCTGACGGCGTCGGCATCGTGGGCCGCGGCGGCCGCGGGAAGGTCGCTGTCACGCAGTGCCCGTCCCGGCAGCGACCAACGCGTCCAGTTCAACCACATCGCCAACTCGCGCCGGCCTTGCGCAAGGCAGAGGCCTAGCGCGGTCTCGCCATTCGCGGCGGCGATTTCCGGTTGCGCACCGGCGCGAAGTAGCACCGGAACCAGCGCCAGGCCGGCGTCGCCAGCGAGTTCGACTGCCTCATGCAGGGGCGTGCGGCCGACGCTGTTGCGAGTGTTCGGATCGACGCCGCACGTCAACAATTGTTCAACCAAGTGCGGATCGTCGCAGGCGATGGCGAGGTGGATGGCGTGTTGGCCTGCATGGCGACCGTGGCAATCGGCACCCTGCGCGATCAACTGCGATGCGAATACCAGCAGGTCAGTGTTGTCTTCGATTGAAACAGCGTGGGCAAGCAGCCGCGCGACTACGCCGCTGCCGTTGATCGCGCCGCCGCGTTCGAGAATGTGGCGAAGCAAGGGCAAGCTTTCAGGCAATTGGTCGATCAGTTGTGCGGCGAGGGAACGACCATCACTAAGCGTCGCGTCAGCATCCACGCCGCGATTGAACAGCCAGTCGCGCGCGGCGGTCTGGCGTGCTGTGTCCATCAAGCGCAGCAGTTCAATCCGCGCGCTGGCTGACCAGTCGCGGATCATTCCCTGATAAGCGGCGGCGACGCGCCAGTGTTCGAAGCGCAGCGCATCGGCGAGGTGTTCCGCGTTCGACGACTCCATCGCATCGACGGTCACGCTGACGTTGCTCGGCAACGCGTAGGCCGGGTCGAGCAGGGCGACCACGTGCCAGCGTCCAGCGGCGGCGGCGTGGTCGACCGGGCGCAAGCCGGCATGATCGGCATGCGCGTGTTCGGCACCGGCAGCAATCAATGCGCGCACGCTGTCCTCGTGCGCATCGGGCGATGCGCAGGCCAGCGCAAGTGCGGTGCGACCGTCGCCATCGATCCGGTCGAGATCGGCTTTGCGCTTGATCAGCGCGTGCAGGATGTCGACCGCGCCTGCTTCGGCCGCTGCCATCAGCGGCGTGCTGCCATCAGTAGCGACCGCATCGGCATCGGCACCGCCCGCGAGCAAGGCATCGACAATGCGGTGATGACCGGCGACGCAGGCTTCAATCAACGCGGTGCGGCCCTCGCTGCCGGTCGCCTCGATGCGTGCCTTGCGCTTGAGCAATAGCTTGACCACGCCGGGATCGTCTTCGGCAATGCTGGTCGCCAGACACAACGGCGGTTCCGCAGATTCCAGCCACGCCTGCGCCCCGTGTTCGAGCAGGAACGCGACCATGCGCTCGTTCGCGTTCGCGCAAGCGACGCCAAGAGCCGTGTGTCGGTCGAGGTTGATTGCGTCGACTTCCGCACCCGCATCCAGCAATTGCGCAGCGACGGCCGGTTCGACGCAGCGCGCCGCATGGTGCAAGGGCGTGTTGCCGTCGTCGTCGGTTTCGCGTGGGTCGGCACCATTCGCGAGCAGGGTCAGCACCGCTTCGCTGCGACCTTCATAGCTGTCGCGCGTTGCCGCCAGCAGCGGAGTGATGCCACCGCTACGACCGTTCACGTCGGCACCGGCGGCGATCAGAGCGCGCAGTGCGCGCAAGTCGGGCAGGCTGACGGCTAGCGCCAGTGCTCCGCGTAGATCGCGTTGTTGCGGCTCGGGTATTGAGTTGGCATCGGCGCCCTGGTCCAGCGCTTCGAAGGCCAAAGCGACATCGCCACCGCGCAAGGCATCGAGCAGGCTGGCGTCCAGTTCCGCCTTGCGCAGGCCGCCGGGCAGCCGTCGTGTTCCCTGTTCGTCGGCATGCCATTCACCGAATCGACTGCGATGGCGCTTGGTTTTCGCGGCCAGATCGAGCAGACGGCGGCCACGGGTCAGCACCATCAGTTGCGCGAACGGAAACACGACGACGATCAACAGCAGCGCAGCCAGGCCAGTGTTGGCGATGGGCAACAATTGCGGTCGAAACGTCAGCAGCAGGATACCCGCTGATGCCAACAGCAAGGCCAGTGCTGCCGGCAATCCGTGGGTAAAGAACAATTCGCCGTCACCGCTCAACTGCCACGACTCGCGCAGCAAGACCCTTGGCCGCGTAGTCTGATCGTCGCCGATCAGTGGCAGTGCGAACAGTGGCCATGTTCGCGAAAGCACCAGCAGCGGCAGCAGCAACGCTGCGGAAAAAATCAGCGCTGCATTCAACGAGTGGTCGCGAAGCAAGATATCCAATGGCAGCGTCAGCATTGCAGCGACCAGCGCGAGCAGCAACGCAGCAGCGATCAGATGGCTGGATAGGCGACGCAGGCGATGGGAATTGTCATCTCCGAGTCGCAAGCTTGACACGACCGCCCACGCCAGCAGCGTTTGCACAATCAACAACCCAAGCAAGCACAGTCCCTGCACCACCAAGCCTGGAATGACCAGGCCACCGATGCTCAAAGGCTGCGCGAGCGTTGCGGTCATGCAAGCCGGTCGGATTCGGAGGCGGCGGGCGGCAACTGCAAGTGGTAGCCCTGTTCGGTGAGGTTGCGCATCACCGTTTCGACATTCTCGCGTGCCAAAGGTCGACTCGGGTCGAGCAGTAGTTCGATCACGAACGCCGGTGGCCCGAGCTTCTCCAGCAGTTCGGCCGGGATCGCGTCAAAAGCACCTTCGTCACGCAGAAATAGATAAGTATCGGACTTGCGGACGCTCTTGTAGACGAAACTGCGCATGCATCGTTCCCATCGTGGCTGGGGCACCGTCGTCCCCCGACTGCAAAGCATAACGCCGCAGCGGGCAGAAACCAGAATATGCAGGCATTCCACGCGAAATTCTTGACGGCTCAGATCTGTTTCCGTCGCGCAAGACATCGGTGGGGCTGTTTGGCAGACCCGATACCCGCAAACATCCGCCAACGTCGCCGAACTGGACATCATCGGCGCGCTATTGCAGACTGCCGTCCCTGTTTGGTTCAGGCTGCGTCTGAGTTTCGACGTCGCCGGAGATGCCAGTGCCAGCAATCCTCGTCTTAAACGGTCCCAACCTCAACCTGCTTGGCTCGCGCGAGCCGGAGGTCTATGGCCGCGACACCCTGGACGATATCGAAACCGAGTTGCGCGAGATGAGTGTAGCGGCGGACGTAACGCTGGATTGCTTGCAGTCCAACGCCGAGCACGCCCTGATTGATCGAATCCACGCCGCGCGCGGCGAGCGTGTCGACTACATCATCATCAATCCGGGCGCATTCACTCACACCAGCATTGCGTTGCGCGATGCGCTCAGCGCGGTGGCCATTCCGTTCGTCGAGGTGCACCTCAGCAACGTGCATGCGCGCGAGGAATTTCGTCGTCATTCGTATCTTTCCGATCTCGCCATCGGCGTCGTGACTGGCTTTGGAGCCGACAGCTACCGCATGGCATTGCAGGCAATCCTGCGTCGCCTCGCCGCGGCACGCTAGAACTATTCCCTTTGCGCCGCTCTGGCGGCAACCACCAGGACTCCCCATGGACCTGCGCAAGATCAAGAAACTCATCGACCTGCTGGAGGAATCCAACCTCAGCGAACTGGAGATCAAGGAAGGCGAAGAAATCGTCCGCCTGTCGCGCTTCCCGAAAGGATTCTCGATCAGTGCACCGGCGATGGTCGCGGCGCCTGCGCCAGTAGCGCCGGTCGCGGAACGACCGGCTGGTTCGGACACCGCCGCAGGGATGGAACCGGCGGCAAGTTCGCCGCCGGCGCCCGATGGCCACGTCGTCAAGTCACCAATGGTCGGCACTTATTACTCGTCGGCATCGCCCGGCGCTCCGCCATTTCTCAAGGTCGGCCAGCAGGTCAAGATCGGCGAAACCATCGGCATCATCGAGGCGATGAAAATGTTCAATCAGATCGAGGCCGAGCACGCCGGCACGGTCAAGGCGATCCTGGTCGAGAATGGCAGGCCGGTCGAATTCGACGAACCCTTGTTCGTGATCGGCTAGGCCATGCTCTCCAAAGTCCTGATCGCCAATCGCGGTGAGATTGCCCTGCGCGTCTTGCGGGCCTGCCATGCACTCGGCATCCACACCGTTGCGGTGCATTCGACCGTCGACCGCAACCTCAAACACGTCGGCATGGCCGACGAGTCGATTTGCATCGGTCCCGCGCCGGCTGCCGAAAGCTATCTCAACATTCCACGTTTGATCGCCGCCGCCGAAGTCACCGACGCGCAGGCGATCCATCCGGGCTACGGATTCCTGTCCGAGAACGCCGACTTCGCCGAGCGTGTCGAGCAATCGGGTTTCATCTTCATCGGGCCGACGCCGAAAGTGATCCGGCTGATGGGCGACAAGGTGGAAGCGATCCGGGCGATGAACGCCGCTGGCGTGCCTTGTGTACCGGGATCGGGTGGGCCGCTCGGTGACGACACGGCAGAAAACATCCGCATCGCTCGCGACATTGGTTATCCGGTCATCATCAAGGCGTCCGGCGGCGGCGGCGGTCGCGGCATGCGCGTGGT
>JBATAQ010000345.1:0-1988 GCA_049661925.1 Dokdonella sp. | reverse complement strand
CGGTTGGCACCGATTTCGGTGAGTACGTCGGCATAACCCTTCGCGCCGGCTCCGCCGACAATCAGCGCGGTGTCTGCTGGCAGGCTGTATCGCAGCTCGCGAAGATCGTGGGCAACGCCGACGTCATCGGTCGGGTGCACGATCGATAGCGCTACCGTGTCGGCCTTGGCCAGTTTTGCTGCGCGGACCAGTTCCTGTGCCGGCAAGCTGGCACCAAGATAGATGACGCGCCAGCCGCTGCCGGCGGCTGCCGTGGCGACGAGCATCGCGCCGAGGTCGTGCATTTGCAGTGCCGGCGTGCCCACGACGATAACCGGCGCGTCTTCGCGCACCGTTGGGTAATCGGTCATCCAGGTCAGCACTCGGCGAATGATCGCGGTGGCCAGGTGGCCGTATGCCGGTGGAAAGCGCCCTTGCTGCCAGCCGCTGCCGATGGCTTGCAACAGCGGGCCCAATACATGGTCGAGCATCTGCTCCGATGGCAGGCGCAGGGCAGCCGTACGCAAGGTCGATTCCAGCGCGTTGCCCTCGAAATGCTCGACGGCAGCCAGCGCTCGTTCCAAGTAGGCGTTGTTGTCGGAATGATCGTGATGAACGACCGGCGCGGCAGGCGGCGCGTTGGCATCGGCAGCCACCATTGCACGCAAATCCTCGTTGGGTAGTCGCGCAACCTGGCCAATCTGACGACCCGCTTCTGTTGCACTGACCAAAAGCCTGAGCCGTTCGATATCAGCATCGGAGTAGTTGCGCTGGCCACCAGCGGTGCGCTGCGGCTGGACTGCGCCGTAGCGCTTCTCCCAGGCGCGCAGCAGATCGGGGGTCAAGCCGGTCCGTTTCGCGACGACGCGTACCGAGTGAAGAGAAGGAGTGGGGGTAACAAGCATGTTGTCATGTTAAGAACTTGTATTCAGCTTGTCCAGAAAAATTGATGTTCTGTCCATGTTTACGTGGCCTGTTGACAGTTAAAAGTTGGACATGTAAAGTGTCGCTTCCATGTATGACCTTAAATACATGGACAAGCCTTCGACAAAACAGGCTTGCATTCTTCCCTGTCCCCACGACTACCAACGGAGTTATCCCATGAAATTTGCCCCCTTTATTCTTGCCACCGCGATGGTCGCCGGATCCGGTGCTGCTGCTGCAGCCGAGATGGACATGTCAGCCAAGAAGGACATCGTCGACACTGCCGTCGCCGCAGGCTCTTTCAACACCCTCGCCGCCGCCCTCGAGGCTGCTGGCTTGGTCGAAACCTTGAAGGGCCCTGGCCCATTCACGGTGTTTGCGCCCACTGACGCCGCGTTCGCGAAGCTGCCCGCCGGAACGGTCGAGGCCCTGCTCAAGGACAAGACCAAGTTGACCGCGATCCTTACCTATCACGTGGTTGCCGGAAAGGTTATGGCGACCGATGTCGTCAAGCTGGACAGCGCCAAGACCGTCAATGGTCAGTCGGTGACCATCAAGGTGATGGGCGACATGGTCCACGTTGACGGTGCAACCGTGACGAAGGCCGACATCGAAGCGTCGAATGGCGTGATCCACGTCATCGACACGGTGTTGATGCCGAAGGCTTAAATCCTCTGGTAGTCCCGTCGAGCGGATTGTTGTAATGCTCGACCTTGCGCCCCAGCCTTCCCTCCCCCGGCCGGGGCGTTCGTATGTCTGCAGCTTGAAAATCCTCCGGGTGGCCTGGCCATCCAGATTCGCAACCTACGCGCAGGTGCTGCCTTGATCGACTCGGTCGCGGTACGAGTCGTACGGTTTTGTCTCGCAGTGGAGCAATCGCAAGCCAACGCCGCGGTGTGTCGGTCGCGGCGAATCGTAGTGCGAATCGCTCACTGTTCATGTAGGTTAATGCGCGAGACCTATGATGCTGTGACGCCATCCGCCGTTACCGTTTGGCTGACAAGCACTCCCAATCCCTGCCCAAGGAAAAACGCACGCCATGGCTCACAAACCGTTCGTCACCGATATGCAGACCATTCGCAAGC
>JBATAQ010000344.1:0-32180 GCA_049661925.1 Dokdonella sp. | reverse complement strand
TTCGTTCCGGCCTTCGTTCCGGCCTTCGTTCCGGCCTTCGTTCCGGCCTTCGTTCCGGCCTTCGTTCCGGCCTTCGTTCCGGCCTTCGTTCCGGCCTTCGTTCCGGCCTTCGGATGAGAAGCTTGCGCAGTGCTGGCAGCATGGTCCGCGCACCTTGGGATCGTCTGTGCGATCGCGCACATAGCGAGCACCGATTTCAGGTCGCATGATGGTGACAGCGACATCGGGCGCATGCCATGAGTCAATGCCCGCATGACCCCGGCGTTCGTCCGGCTGCATGCCGCCGCTGTTTGGAGTAGGGTGCGGAGCTGGGTTCGGTGTCGAACACATGGAATACTCGCAGCGCATGCTCGCGTACCCCGATCCCGCCGACGCAGCGCTTCCGACTGCAACCCAGGCATCAAGGCCTTACATGACCGCAAAGCTCTCCGATCCGAGAGGCAATCACCTGCTGGCAGCGATGCCGGCTACCGAGTGGATGCGCTTCGCGCCGCAACTCACGCCGGTGTCGCTCGGCCTCGGCGATGTCATCTATGAATCAGGCAAAGAACAACCCTGGGTCTACTTTCCGACCGATTCGATCATTTCATTGTTGTACGTCATGGAGGATGGCTCATCGGCCGAGATCGCGATTGTCGGCAACGAGGGACTGGTTGGCATTTCCCTATTCATGGGTGGGGGAACAACACCGAGCCGGGCCGTGGTGCAAAGCGCGGGACAAGCCTTTCGCATGCGCGCGGAATTCATCCGCGACGAGTTCGTCCTCGCCGGACCGGTGCAACATCTGTTTCTGCGCTACACCCAGGCCCTGCTCACCCAGATGGGACAGACCGCCGTCTGCAATCGGCACCATAGCGTCGATCAGCAACTGTGCCGCTGGCTGCTTATGAGCCTGGATAGACTGTCGTCCAACGAACTGACCATGACCCAGGAATTGATCGCCAACATGCTGGGCGTCCGTCGCGAAGGTGTCACCGATGCCGCCGGCAAATTGCAGCGCGCGGCCGTGATCAGCTACAGCAGGGGTCGCATCCGGGTTCTTGATCGGCCACGCCTGGAACAGATGGCCTGTGAGTGCTACGAGGTGGTCAAGAAGGAATTCGCGCGTCTGTTGCCTTGGGAATCAGCGAAGCTCGCCAGTCCTGCAACTGCCACGCCGCGACATTGAGTCCTGGCGCGATATAGGGGCGGATGATCGGCTAAGTTCGCTGCCACACAGACGGCGGCTTCATATGTCGTCACATTCGACGTGTTCGACTTAGGTCGTGCGCCTGACAACTCGTCGGAACTTTGCGCCGGATCCTGCTGGTGACCTTCCAGTGCCGTCGCGGGATTGCGTCCCGCCCTATCTGGAGAATCCGATGTCCACTGTACCGCTTGCCTACCCGGGCAATCGACTGTTCGGCTTGCTGCCGCCCAGGGAACGCGAACGCATTCTCAAGGACGCCACACTGGTCGAGTTGCCATTTGGCGAAACCCTGTGGGAACAGGGTGATCGCATGCGCCATGTCTATTTTCCGACCACGGGCTTCATTTCACTGCTCACCAACATCGATGATCACATGCTGGAGGTGGGCATGGTCGGCGATGAAGGCATGTGCGGACATTCGCTGGTACTGGGGAGCGATATGGCACCTCTGCGCGCGCTGGTGCAGGGCTCCGGCGAAAGCCTGCGCTTCAAGGCCGCGACCTTCAAGCAGCATCTGGACAGCGTCGCGCTGCGCAAGATCATGCTGGGATATGTCCACGTGCTGCTTTGCCAGCTCGCGCAGAACGCTGGTTGCATGCGCTTTCACGTGGTCGAGGCGCGGCTTGCTCGATGGCTGCTGATGACCCAGGACCGGGCGCACGCTGATGTGTTCGATGTCACCCAGGATTTCCTGGCTTACATGCTCGGCGTGCGACGCGTTGGAGTGACAGCGGCTGCGCGCATCCTGCAGGCGCGAAATCTGATCCGCTATTCGCGCGGCCACATGGACATCCTCGATCGCAAAGGCCTCGAAGCGGCGGCTTGCGTGTGCTATCGAAGCGACATGGAAACCTATCTAAACGTGCTCGGCGCGCGCAGAAACGCGCGCCCCTGATCCGCGCATCGACGGCACTGCAAGAGCGTTGACCTCGTCGCCCTGCCAGGCTGACGGCTCCGACTGGAACATCGCAATCACGATGACTTGAACCACTTTGAGCATTGCGTGCGGATGCACCTCAGCATCGAAACTCTCGGTTGCCGTGCGTCGCGCGATCAACAAGTCCTGATCGCGCGTTTCGCTCACAAGCGTCAGCCGCCGCAGCCGCCACAGCAGATGCTCGGGATCTGCGTAATGTCACTCGCGTCGATGGGCAGATCGATGCCTTGCAGCAGCGCGACGAGCCCACCAACGTCGGCCTCCACGTTCACCCGTAGCTCGTGGCCGTCGGCGGCAAGCTGCGCGATCGACGCTGGGTCGATCTGCCACAGCGCTTCTTGAACCAACGCGGCATTGACGGTAGCGTGCGACGTGTTGATGTGGAATTCCACGTTGAGTCTCCAATTTGAACGAGCCGCGATGCGGCCGGATCGGTACAGGATCGGATCAAGCGCTCCGCCGCGCATTGATGCCAATCAAGCCATCTGGCATTCGCAACGACAGGATCGAACGCGACGCAGCGTTACGTCGTGAACAGCGCAATGCCTACACAACAAAATTGAATTCGCTATGATGAGGCGGTTCGTCGCCAAGCCCTGCTGCGGCCCTCGGCTTGATCCAGATCAGGTCGAGACGAGACGACATTTGCAATAATTTCACGTTGCTTTCCAGGGCCTATCCATGAGCACGCACGACCTTCCCATCGCATCCGCAGTGAATGCCTCCGTACCGCTCGGTGATCGCGGTTTCTACAACGACAAGGTCGTTCGCCAGTTCTCGGTGATGACCGTGGTCTGGGGCATCGTCGGCATGTTGGTCGGCGTTTATATCGCCGCCCAACTGTACTGGCCGCAACTGGGTTTCGGCGTGCCGTGGCTCAGCTATGGTCGACTGCGTCCGCTGCACACCAACGCCGTGATCTTCGCGTTCGGTGGATCGGCGCTGTTCGCGACCAGCCTGCACGTGGTACAGCGGACCTGCCACGTGCGCCTGCTGTCAGACAAGCTGGCGGCGTTCGTGTTCTGGGGCTGGCAGGCGGTGATCGTCGCGGCCGCCATCACCCTGCCGCTGGGCATGAGCCAGAGCAAGGAATACGCCGAACTGATCTGGCCGATCGACATCCTGATTGCAGTCGTCTGGGTCTCCTACGCCGTGCTGTTCTTTGGCACCTTGGCGATTCGTCGCGTCAAGCACATCTACGTCGCCAACTGGTTCTTTGGTTCCTACATCATCGCGATTGCGTTGCTGCACATCGTCAACAACCTCGCGATTCCAGCTGGCTGGGCAGTGTCGTATCCGATCTATAGCGGCGCCGTCGATGCGATGGTGCAGTGGTGGTATGGCCACAACGCGGTCGGCTTCCTGCTTACGGCGGGCTTCCTCGGCATGATGTACTACTTCGTGCCCAAGCAAGCCGAGCGGCCGATCTATTCCTATCGCCTGTCGATCGTGCACTTCTGGGCGTTGATCGCCGTCTATATGTGGGCCGGTCCGCATCACCTGCACTACTCCGCGTTGCCCGATTGGGCACAGTCGGTCGGCATGGTGTTCTCGCTGATCCTGCTGGCACCCAGCTGGGGCGGCGCGATCAACGGAATCATGACGCTCTCGGGTGTGTGGCACAAATTGCGTACCGACCCGATTCTGAAGTTCCTCATCGTCTCGCTGTCGTTCTACATGATGTCCACGTTCGAGGGGCCGATGATGTCGATCAAGACGGTCAATTCGCTGTCGCACTACACCGACTGGAACATCGGCCACGTGCATTCCGGTGCGCTGGGCTGGGTGGCGATGATCTCGATCGGTTCGATCTACGCGTTGTATCCGCGCATGGTTGGCCTCAAGCACATGTACTCGGTGAAGTGGATCGATACCCACTTCTGGATCCATACCATCGGCGTGGTGTTCTATATCGCCTCGATGTGGATTGCCGGCGTAATGCAGGGCCTGATGTGGCGCGCCACCAACGCTGATGGCACGCTGACCTACACCTTCGTCGAAAGCCTGATCGCTACCTATCCCTATTACCTGGGCCGTCTCATCGGCGGCGTCATCGTGCTGACGGGCATGTTGTTAATGGGCTGGAACATGTTCCGCACCTGGCAGCAAGTTCGTGTGATCGAACCGCAGCCGCTTTTGCAGCCGCATCCTTCCGAAGCGCGCGCTTGAGGCCACGACCATGAACAAGAATGACGTGAGCAAGCAAGGCCCGAACCATCCAGGCCCGACCGAGCAGGAGTCCAATCCGCACGAGAAAATCGAGAAGAACGTCGGCCTTCTCGCCGTGCTGATCGCCGTTGCGGTGTCGTTTGGTGGTCTCGCTGAAATCGTGCCGCTGATGTACCAGGCCGAAGCCATCCAGCCGTTGCCTGGGGTGAAGCCATATCCCGCGCTGGAACTGGCTGGCCGCGACGTTTACATCCGCGAAGGTTGCTACAACTGCCACTCGCAGATGATCCGCACCTTGCGTTTTGAAACCGAACGCTACGGCCACTATTCAATGGCCGGCGAGTCGGTATACGACCGACCGTTTCAGTGGGGCAGCAAGCGCACCGGACCGGACCTGGCGCGTATCGGCGGACGCTACTCCGATGACTGGCATCGCGTGCACCTCAACAATCCGCGCGACGTGGTGCCGGAATCGAACATGCCGTCGATGCCCTGGCTAGCCGAGGGCAAGGTCGATGGCGCGACGATTGCGAGACACATGAAAGCGTTGCAGCGCCTCGGCGATCCGTACAGCGACGAGGAAATCGCACAGGCGCCAGCCGATGTGGAAGGCAAGACCGAACTCGACGCCGTCGTGGCCTATCTGCAAGGCCTCGGCAAGCACGCACCTCGGGAGCAATGACATGTTGTCTGGAATCATTACTTTGATCCTGCTAGTCGTGTTCGTTGGCGGCTGGTTCTGGGCATGGAGTCCGCGTCGCAAGGCCGACTTCGATGCGGCGGCACGCCTGCCACTGGACGACAGCGATATGGAGGACCGGCCATGAGCACAATCTGGTCCTGGTACGTCATCGCTCTGGTCGCCAGCAACATCCTCGGATGCGTGGCATTGCTGTGGTGGACTTCGCGCCCGCGCACGGGCGACGCGCGCCCGGACGACACCAGCCATGTCTGGGATGGAGACATCACCGAGTACAACAAGCCATTGCCGCACTGGTGGATCAACCTGTTCTATCTGACCATCATCTACGGGATTGGCTACCTGTTCTGGTACGGAGGCTGGGGTAGCTACCAAGGTTTCAGTGGATGGAGCTCGGTTGGCGAACTCAAACACGATCAGTCGATTGAAGACGCCAAGCTGGAAGTCACCTATGCGCCGTTCAAGGGCAAGCCTATCGACGTGATCGCGCGCGATCCAATCGGCATAAAACTCGGTCAGGCAATCTTCGCCAATACCTGCGCGACCTGTCACGGCTCGTCGGGCCGCGGTGCGATTGGCTTTCCCAACCTGCGCGACGACGTGTGGAAATGGGGCAATACGCCGGACGACGTGCTGACGGCTGTTCTGCAAGGTCGCGAAGGCGTCATGCCGCCATGGGGCGAGATACTGACCAGCATGGGCGGCGACGGTGCCGTCGCAGAAGTGGTGAAATACGTGCAGTCACTTTCCGATCCTTCACTCGCGGCAGACCCGCTAGCGGTGAAAGGCGGTGCCTTGTACGCGGGTGTCTGCATCGCCTGCCACGGCGTAGATGGCAAGGGTAACCAGGCGTTGGGAGCATCGAACCTGACCGATGCGTACTCGCTGTATGGGAACAGCACCGAGCAGATCACCGAGACCATCATCAAGGGTCGCCATGGCGTGATGCCGGCGCAGGGCCCGATCCTTGGCGACACCCGCTCTCGCTTGGTCGCGGCCTACGTCTGGTCGTTTACCCATGCGCCCAACGCCGCAGGTGGTTCTGATGCCTCGCTGGAGGCGGATAATCCCACGCAATGAGCGTTGTCGTCGAACCACCCAGAGATCATCCACCGAGCCCACTCGCACAGCGCCTCGGTGCGGTGTTGTGGCCGAGCTTCTTCGCGGCGGGCGTGGCGACGATGGTGTTCTTTGCCTTTCTCGATCCACTCGCACTGCGCGATATGTCGTTTCCACAACTGCCGATGACGCGTGGACTGGGCTACAGCATCGGCTTCTTCGTGTTCTGGATGGCCACGGTATCTTCCAGCCTGTTCACCTGGATATTGCTGCGACCACCGAGTCGCTTCAATCAACCGCTGCCGCCGGAATGACACGGCAGGCTGAGCAGTACGACGTGGAAGCATTGACGTGAGCAAGCACATCGAAATCGAAGTCGTCGACAGCGGTGCCGCCTACGTCAGCGAGCGCAAGATTTTTCCGCGCGAAGTGTCCGGTCCGCTGAATCGCTGGCGCGTGGTATTCGTGTTCGTCCTGCTCGGCATCTACTACGCGTTCCCGTGGCTGCGTTGGGATGGTCGCCAGGCCGTGTTATTCGACCTGCCGGCGCGCAAGTTCCACATCTTCGCGGTCACCTTCTGGCCGCAGGATTTCATCTTCCTGGCGATGATGCTGATCATCTGTGCGCTGGGATTGTTCTTCGTCACCGCGCTCGCCGGTCGAGTCTGGTGCGGTTATGCCTGCCCGCAAACCGTGTGGACCGAAGTGTTCCTTTGGATGGAGCGCTGGACCGAAGGCGGTCGCCTGCAACAAATGAAACTGGACGCCGCGCCATGGTCGCGCGAGAAGGTCTTGCGCAAGAGCGCCAAGCACGCGTTGTGGTTGATATTTGCGCTTTGGACCGGCTTCACCTTCGTCGGTTTCTTCACGCCCATCGCCGATCTCACGGCACGCATCTGGCCGTTCCAGTGGAGTGGCTGGGAAACCTTCTGGGTGTTGTTTTACGGCCTTGCGACGTGGGGCAACGCGGGCTTCCTGCGCGAACAGGTCTGCAAGTACATGTGTCCTTACGCGCGTTTCCAGAGCGCAATGTTCGACAGCAACACCCTGATCATTGCCTACGACCCGATGCGCGGGGAGCCCCGTGGCCCGCGCAAGCGCGGTCTGGGCGACGTGATTGAACGTGCACGTGGTTTGCTCGACCTGAAAGCCGCGTACGACTATGTATTCCGTGCCAGCCAGCATCCCAGTGCTGCTGCAAAAGCCACCCAGGCACACGGCACCATTACTCTCGCCGGCGCGGGCGTCACGTCGGAACCGTTGCCGAAATTCGCGCCGGAAGAACTCGGTGACTGCATCGACTGCACGCTGTGCGTGCAGGTCTGCCCGACCGGCATCGATATCCGCAATGGCCTGCAATACGAATGTATCGCCTGCGGTGCCTGCATCGATGTCTGCAATGACGTCATGGAGAAGATGAATTTTGCGAAGGGATTGATCCGCTACTCGACGCAAAACGCCGTCGACGGCAAGCCTACGCGGGTGATGCGACCAAGGGTTTGGGTCTACGGAATTCTGCTGCTCGCGCTCGCTGCGGGCTGGGTCTGGGGGGTGGCCGGACGCAGTCCACTGATCGTCGATGTGCAACGTGACCGCAACGCGCTGTACCGGATCAACGTCGGTGGCGAAGTCGAGAATGACTACACGCTCAAATTGGTCAACAAGATTGATCGTGGCGGCGACTTCACCATCAGCGTGGAATCAACAACGCCCGGCATCGTGCTGCGCGAGCCGCGCGCGACCATCCATGCCAGTGCCGAAGAAGTGTTGTCACTGCCGTTGATCCTGTCGGGGCCTTCGTCGCTGCACGGTCGTCACGACGTGAAAGTGGTCATCAACAACGCCGACGGCAGCGTGCGCAAGTCGATCGACAGCAGTTTCTTCGGTCCGATGTGATGACGGTAAAACGTTCCGGTTGGCGCGAACCCATGGTCTGGCTGGTGGCTGGACTGCCGCTGGCAGCCGTGATCGGCAGCCTTTGGCTGGTCTACGAAGCGGTACGCAGCGGCAATGATGACGCTGTCTACGATCAGGTCCAACGCACCGGCCAAGCCCAGGTTGCTGATATCGACGCCGATGCACGCGCGGCAGAACTCAGGCTCGGTGCCGTGGTGCAAATCGGCGACGGAACCTTGCATGTATTTCCGGCTGGAGGCGCATTCGTGCGCGGCGAACCGTTGCTTATGACTCTGCTGCACCCGCAGCACCAGGCAGAGGATCGCAGCGTCGATCTGCAACCCGATCCGACCGGCTGGCATACCGATCTTCAGCTCGACGATAGCCACGACTGGATCGTCCATGTCACCAACGAGAAGAATACGTGGCGATTGCGCGGTCGTCTGCCGAAGGGCCAGCGTGCGGCGCACCTTGGGCCATCGCTGCAGATCCAGTGAACGCTTTGCCCATCCGCCCTGAGTCGGCGGACTGCTTCCATTGCGGCGAGCCGCTGCCAGTCACGCCGTCACACGTCAAGATCGATGGCGAGTCGCAGGCATTCTGTTGCGACGGTTGTGCGGGCGCCGCGCAGTGGATTCGCGACGCACGGCTCAGTGACTACTACCGCTTGCGCAGTGAAAACGCGGGGAAAGTTGACGTGGATGGGGTCGATTTCGTGCTCTGGGATCGCGACGACCTGATGCGCGACCACATCCGCAATATCGACGGCGACCGCGAAATCACCGTGCTCAGCGACGGCATGCGTTGCGCCGCTTGTGCGTGGTTGATTGACCGCGCGTTGCGTCGCGAAACCGGTGTGATCGATGCGGGGGCCAACGCCGTCACCGGTCGCATTCGTATCCGCTGGAATCCGGCACGCACAAAGCTTTCGACCTTGCTTCGTCGCGTCGCGTCGCTCGGCTACCACCCGTTCCTCAGCGGGGGTGAAGCACGTGAGGAAGCGCGTCGCGTTGAACGCAATCGCTGGCTGATCCGCTTGGGCGTGGCTGGTCTCGGTGCGATGCAGGCGATGATGTTTGCCGAAGCGTTGTATCTCGACACGCGTGGTGAGATGTCGATGGCGACGCGCGATTTCTTTCGCTGGGTGACGATTTTGGTGTCATCTCCCGTCGTTTTTTATTCCGGCTGGCCGTTCATCGCCGGCATGCTGCACGAACTGCGTGGGCGTCGTCTGGGAATGGACACTCTGATCGCCAGTGCGACCTTGCTCGCCTACGGTGCCAGCATCATCGAAACGATTCGCGGCGGACCGCACGTGTGGTTCGATGCGGCAGTGATGTTCGTGTTCCTGTTGCTGGCCGCACGCATGCTGGAGCAGCGCGCACGCAACATCGCCAGTGCACAGGTGGATGCTTTGGCGCGTGCGCGTCCTGCGCTGGCGACGCGTGAACTGGCCGATGGCAGCCGCGAGGCAGTGCCGCTGGCTGCGCTTGAGGTCGGCGACATCGCCTGCATGGCGGCCGGTGACGCGGTGCCGGCGGATGGCGTGTTGCTTGATACCCACGCAAGTTTCGAGGAGGCACTATTGACTGGCGAATCCAGCCACGTCAGCAAACACGCGGGCGATAGCGTGTTCGCGGGAACCATCTGTCGCGAGCGACCGGCGCGGATCAGCGTGCGCGAAGTCGGCGTCAATACGCGACTGTCGCAACTGGCACGGCTGGTCGAACAGGCACAGTCGCATCGGCCGCCGCTGGCACGATTGGCAGATCGCATCGCAAGCCATTTCGTCGCCGCGCTGGCGCTGATCGCTATCGCCGTCTATATCGTCTGGCGGACCATCGATCCATCGCGCGCCTTCGAGGTGACACTGGCCTTGCTCGTCGTCAGTTGTCCATGCGCGCTGTCGCTGGCGATTCCGACTGCACTTTCAGTCGCTCATGGCGCGTTGGCGCGGTTGGGCGTGCTGGCGATGCGTCCCGATGCGCTGGAAACCCTGGCCGCAGTGACCGACGTGGTATTCGACAAGACCGGAACTTTGAGCGATGGCCGTCCGTTGTTGGCCGAGGTCGAAACCTTCCATGGGTTTGACCGTGCAGAAATTCTACGTATCGCCGCTGCACTGGAACGCGATAGCGGCCATCCCTTGGCGCGCGCTTTCGATGGCGTCGACGACGCGTTGATTGCAGCGGATGTGCGCAGCGTGCCGGGCTTTGGCATCGAAGGCATTGTCGATGGCGTTCGCTGGCGGCTCGGTCGTGCTGTTTTCGTCGGCGCCACTTTCGACGGCGCGAATGGCCGCGACGACCAAAGCGAACTTTGGCTTGGCGACGGCGTGCGTGCAATCGCGCGATTGGGTATCCGCGAGTCCACCCGCAGCCACGCATACGATGCCGTCGTCGCGCTGCGTGAACTCGGCTTGCGATTGCATCTATCGAGCGGTGACGGTGCCGAGGCAGTGGCGCGTATCGCCAGCGCGTTGGGCATCGACGATGTGCACTCGCGACAGATTCCCGAACACAAGCTGGCCTTCGTGCGTCGTCTGCAAAACGATGGGCGTTGCGTGGCGATGGTCGGCGATGGTCTCAACGATGCGCCGGTGCTGGCTGGTGCCGATGTTTCTTTCGCAATGGCCGACGGTGCTGCGCTGGCGCAACGTGCGGCCGATCTGGTGATCGCCCATCCGTCGCTGCAAAGGATTCCGGAAACTATCGCGCTGGCGCGTCGCACACGTCGCGTTATTCGCCAGAACCTGGCTTGGGCGCTGGGCTACAACCTGCTTGCCTTGCCACTCGCTGCAGCAGGTTTGGTGACGCCATGGATGGCCGCTTTGGGCATGGCGTTGTCGTCGCTGACGGTCACCCTCAACGCATTGCGCCTGACCCGACAGTCGAACGTCGAAACCGATCACCATGGTGTCGATTCGACGAGGACAATGCCGGTCGTGACGCCATGAACAAGCTGGCAGACTGACCTCATGGCTATCCTGTTGTTCCTGATTCCCGTCAGCATCATCCTGCTCGGCGTCGCCATCTGGGCTTTCATCGCCGCCGTGCGCGGCGGCCAGTTCGACGATCTCGACACACCGCCACTCGACATCCTGCGCGACGATGACGCCGACGAAGCGCCGCGCAGCGACGACCGTGCCGATTGACTGGCTGACCTTGCTCGCGGCCGCGCTCGCCGGCCTCACGGGCGGTGTGCATTGCGCGGCCATGTGCGGCGGCATCGCGACCGGTTTTTCGTCGATGGGCCCGCGCGATTTGCGCTACGTGATCGAGCCGAATCTGGGGCGCGTGCTCGGCTACACCATAGCCGGTGCCATTGCTGGTGGCATCGGCGGCGGAATCATCAGCGTCGCACGCAACGAATGGCTGATGTTTGGACTGCGCATGGCGGTCGGGCTGGTGTTGGTTGTCGCCGCGCTTAGATTGCTTGATCGTCGCGGTCGTCTCGCTTTTCTGACGCGAACCGGCGGCGGGATCTGGAACCGGCTGCGTCCACTACAACGTCGCCTGCTGCCGGCCAACACGCACGGAAAACGGCTTGCTCTGGGCGTGCTCTGGGGCTGGTTGCCGTGCGGACTCAGCAGCAGCCTGTTGACCGCCGCCTGGTTGCAGGCCGATGCCGTCAATGGCGCGATGACGATGGCAGCTTTCGGCTTTGGCACTTTGCCGGTGATGCTGCCACTTTCATGGTCGGGCGCACGCCTGAAATTGCTGCTGCACCACAGTGGCTGGCGCACCGCGGCCGCGTTGGTGATTCTATTCGCTGGCCTGCTGACGATGGCCGCACCGTGGCTGATGCACTTGCCAGCACTGCATCCATGGCTGCGTGCGCTGGGCTGCACGCCTGCGCCGGGCGCGGGCCTGTAAGTCGAGTCACTCGCCATCTGTCAGGCGCAGCGTCGCGCGCTGCTCAACTCTTCACCGCCGCGTGCCAGCTGCTGCAGCAAGGCTGCGGTCGAGTATCTAGACCCGGGCGGCAGCGAACGATGTGGTCGAGCCGCCGCATATCCTCCTTGCCTATGCCGGCGGCGAGGTAGAGTTCCTGCAACGAACACTGCGAGCAACCGCTGCGCACGCTGTCGAGAACGACAGTCCCCAAGGTTCGCATTGCGTCATTCTGCCAGCGCTGTCTCAAACGCGTCGCGGTTTTCCGAAATAGCAGGCACGCGCGGCTTTACTCATGAACCAATCGGCTTGGCCATCCGCAAGACCGCGTATCCAATCAACCCGGAAGCAATCGAACCGGCAAGCACGCCCAGTTTTACTGCTTCAACCTGCGCCGGATCGTCGAAAGCCAGGCTGCCAATGAACAGGCTCATGGTGAATCCGATGCCCGAAAGGCAGGCCAGTCCATACAGTTGCATCCAGCTGATCCCAAGCGGACGACTCGCCCACCCAAGCCGTGCCGCCATGGCCATGAAGCCGAACACGCCGACCTGTTTGCCGACGAACAGGCCCAGCATGACGCCGAGCGGCAGTGGCGACAGCAACCGGTCCAGCTCGAACCCGCGCAAGGACACACCCGCGTTGGCAAGTGCAAACAGTGGCAGGATCAGGAACGCCGTCCATGGATGCAGTGCGTGCTCCAACTCGCGCAGCGGTGAGCGGTCCGTCGCATCACTGCGTAGCGGGATGGCAAGCGCCGTGACCACGCCGGCCAGCGTTGCGTGGATGCCGGACTTCAGCACACACAGCCACAGCGCGACGCCGACCAACGCATACAGCGAGGTCCGCGTCACGCCCATGCGGTTCAGAGCGATGAGTGCCGCTGCTGCGACCCCAGCCAGTCCCAGCGCCAGCATGGAAACGTCGGCGGTGTAGAAAATCGCAATGATCGAAATTGCAGCAACGTCGTCGATGATCGCGACAGCGAGCAGAAGCACCTTCAGCGCGGGCGGCACACGTTTGCCCAGCAAAGCCAGCACGCCCAGCGCGAATGCGATGTCGGTCGCCGCCGGTATCGCCCAGCCAGCCGAGTTGGCAGGTGAGCTGATATTGATGCCGATGAAAACCAGCGCTGGCACCAGAATTCCACCGACCGCGGCAAACAGCGGCAAGGCGGATTTTTCCAGCGTCGACATCTGTCCTTCGAGAACTTCGCGCTTGACCTCCATCCCGATCAGGAAGAAAAACAGCGCCATCAGCCCGTCATTGACCCACAGCTGCAGTGGCTTGGAAACCTCCAGCGGCCCGGCCCTGAACTCCACCAGCGATTGCCAAAAGTTCGCGTAATGGGGTGCCAGCGCCGAGTTCGTCGCGACCAGCGCAAACACTGCCGCGCAGAACAACAACAGCCCTGCCACGGTCTCTTGGGAAACGAATTGAGCCAGGGCAAGCTGGCTCTTGTCGCCGGAAGGCGCTGGCTCAATCGGCACGGTTTTCATGCCTGCCATGATGGCAGCGCATGTTCGAGATCTGACATGCGCGCCCGCTGAGCGATCGCCGTGCGATCAGACATCACTCACCCTGCGCCTGCGAATAACCGCGTTCGCCATCGAAGGTGTAGAGGTTTTCGGTCTTGACGGCGTCCAGGCCGCCCTCGGCGAGGCGGATCAGCAATGCCGCGATCGCGTGCGGCGTTGCGGTGCCTTCCGCGCTTTCCGGAAAACGGCAGCGCCAGTGATCAGTGCACAGCGTTTGTGCGAAGCCTTCCGGATAGACCTTGACGCCGCGATTGGTGATCAGGCTGAGCTTGAATTCCGGGCCGGCCAGCGCTGCGAGCTGTCTTCCCAGAACCTGTGGGTCGCGGCCGGATTCATCCCAGTTGAGAAAGACATCGACACCGACCAGTTCTTTCAGCGCCGGTGTGCGCGCGGTGATTGCCGAATCGGGATGAATCAGCGTTTCAGGCTCATTCGCCGGGTAGTCAACCGCTGCCAACTCGCGAGGATGTTGTCCAAGTCGCGCGATCACCGCTTCGGCAAATGCCCGCGTGCCCACACGCTGCTGGCTGCGGCCTTCGTGGAAAACGTCGGCGGTGTGCATTCCGTCTTCCAGCGTGCGCAGCCATGCGTTGTGGATCGCCGCCGCTGGCGCGCCGCGGCCCAGATGGACCAGCATCATCACCGCCGACAACAGCAGGCCCGACGGATTGGCGATGTCCTGGCCGGCAATATCGGGTGCTGATCCGTGTACGGCCTCGAACATCGCGCAGCTGTGACCGATGTTGGACGAGGGCGCCATGCCGATCGATCCCGCGACTTCGGCGGCGACGTCGGAAATGATGTCGCCGTAAAGATTTGGCGCAACCACGACGTCAAAACGCTTGGGCGCCACCGCCATCTTGGCGGTGCCGATGTCGATGATCATGTGCTCATTGGCGATGTCCGGATATTCAGCGGCGATCTCGTCGAACACCTTGTGAAACAGCCCGTCCGTGAGCTTCATGATGTTGTCTTTGGTCATGCAGGTGACCTTGGAACGACCGTGTGCCCGCGCGTATTCAAAGGCGTAGCGCACGATGCGCTCGCAGCCGGGACGGGTAATCAGCTTCAGGCACTGGTAGACCTCGTCGCTCTGGCGATGCTCGATGCCGGCGTAGGTGTCTTCCTCGTTTTCACGAACGATGACCACGTCCATGCCCGGATGGTGCGTGTCGACGAACGGGTGGTAGGCCACGCAAGGGCGCAGGTTGGCGTAAAGGCCCAGACTCTTGCGCAGGGACACGTTGACGCTCTTGTAACCACCGCCCTGCGGCGTGGTCACCGGTCCCTTGAGAATCACGCCGTGGCGCGAGATGGCGTCCATCAGGTCGGGTCCGAAGCCAGCCATGCGACCGGCTTCATAGGCCTTCAGGCCCACCGTCGCCGACTCGAATGCGAGGGTCGGATCGGCCGCGCGTAACACGCTCAAAACAGCTTCTGTAATCTCCGGGCCAATACCATCACCTGCGGCGACGGCAACGGTTCGGGCGGGCAAGGCCTGGGAAGCCGGTGCGGACTGCAACTGAGCGGACATGCGATCTCCAATACACGAAGTTAAGTTCGTATATTAAAAGTCGTATGATTCGCTCTGTCAAGTGGAGACCGGCGATGGACCACCCTGGAATCGAGCAAGCGTCGTGGACGTTCTGCAGCAACCATACCCATGTGCTGGTTTGCCTGGCTGCAGACGGCAGCCTGACCTTGCGTGATGTGGCGAGCCGGGTCGGGATCACCGAACGCGCTGTACAACGCATCGTCTCGGAACTGGAAACGGCCGGCGTGCTCAATCGCGAACGCGATCCACGCGACGCGCGACGTAATCGCTACAGCATCGAGGGAAGTGCCCCGCTGCGTCATCCGCTGGAAGCGCATTGCAGCGTCGGCGACCTGCTGGCCTTGATCACCGGTCCAGACGCAGCCGACCGCAAGACGAGATCCGTCCAATCGTAGACAGTTTTGCGGCGCACGGCGCGACTGGCAGCCGCGGAACAGCGCTACAAGCGCAAGCCGCCATCAAGGTCGATGCAGCGACCCGTGAAGAAGTCGTTTTCAAAGATGAAGCGCGCCGCCATGGCGATTTCGTCGGCCTCGCCGAGACGGCCGAGTGGAACGGCACTGATCAGCTTGTCGAGCACTTCCGGGCGAATCGTCGAGACGATATCGGTGTTGACGAAACCCGGCGCGATGCTGCCCGCACGGATGCCGTAGCGGGCCAGTTCCTTGCCCCACACTTCGGCCAGTGCGGCGACGCCGGCTTTGGCGGCGCTGTAGTTGCTCTGGCCGATGTTGCCGTGGCGCGAAATGCTGGAAATGTTGACGATGACGCCGCCGTTGCCGAGTCGCGCCATGCGCACGCCGGCTGCGCGTCCGCACAGGAATACGCCGGTCAGGTTCACGTCGATGACGGCGCGCCACTGCTCCAGCGTCATGCCGGCGTTGATCTCGCCATCGCGCGACTTGACCAGCAATGCATCGCGGATGATGCCGGCGTTGTTGATGATGCCATCGAGCCGACCGAAGTCTTCGACCACGCCACCCATCGCCGCTTCGACTTGCGATTCCTCGCTGACATTGGCGGCGTAGCTGTTCACCTTGACGCCACGCGCGCTGCAAAGCGCCTTGGTTTCTTCAAGTCCGTCCTCGCGCAGATCGAGCAAGGCCAGATCGCTGCCGTGGTCGGCAAAGGAGACGGCCAGCGCGCGGCCAATGCCTTGCGCCGCGCCGGTGATGACGATGGTTTTTCCAGCCAGGTTCATGGGACTCGCTCGTGTGAAGTTAGCCCGGCGCAGATGCCGGAATAGGTGATGGAAGAGGGATGCAGGCGTGGTGACTGGTCGCACGCCGCGGCGCGCATTTTAGCGACAGCGCATGGCCACATGCGCCGGTTCTTCAAGCTGGCCGGGCTGAAAGCACTGTCCGGTTGGCTGGGATCGCGCCGAGTGTCCGTTGGCGGACGCCGATACAAGACTTCAGATGCCGCGCAAATCGTTGAAATGTAGCGATTTTATCCCCATATGGCGCGTGGCACGGTGTTTGCTTTTCTGTCTTCAAGGCAACCGCCCCGCGTAACCCAACCAAGCCAGGAAAACCCATCATGAAACTCGAACTTTTCTTCATCCGCAGCCTTTTCATTCTCGTCACTGTCGCCGCGATCGGCGTCATGGGCGGAATGCTCCACAGCAACGCCGTTCAAGCGCACAAGATTGCGCAAACCAATGTGGCCGCAGCGCATGCTGGCTAAGTGGTCGTCGCGACCTGGAATAGCTGCCGCAACGTCAGCGTTCCAGGATCGCGGTGACGCCCATACCGCCGGCGGTACAAATGGAAATCAAGCCCCGACCCGAACCTTTTTCTTCAAGCAACTTGGCCAGCGTGGCGACCACCCGTGCTCCGGTCGCGGCGAATGGATGACCGAGCGCAAGGCTTGATCCATTGACGTTCAATCTGGCCGGATCAATCGAACCCAGTGGCGCATCCTTGCCAAGGCGATCGCGGCAATAATCGGCTGATTCCCACGCGCGCAAAGTGCACAACACCTGTGCTGCAAACGCTTCGTGGATTTCGTAGAAGTCGAAATCCTGCAAGCTCAGATTATTGCGATCCAGCAGGCGCGAGACGGCAACCGTCGGTGCCATCAACAAGCCTTCACCCTTGACGAAATCGACAGCCGCAACTTCCGCGTCGACCATGTACGCCTGCATCTTCAAACCGCGTGCTGCTGCCCATTCGTCGCTACTCATCAACACCGCAGCGGCACCATCGGTCAGCGGCGTGGAATTGGCAGCGGTCAACGTTCCATTCCCGGACCGACGATCAAACGCCGGCTTCAAGGTCGCCAGTTTTTCCAAGCTGGCGTCCGGGCGCAGGATGCCGTCGCGAGTCACCCCACGAAACGGCACGACCAGGTCATCGTAAAACCCGCGCTCATAGGCAGCGGCGGCCTTCTGATGGCTCTCCCACGCGAACCGATCCTGGTCTTCGCGCGAGATATGCCATTCCTTTGCCATCATTTCGCAGTGATCGCCCATCGACTTGCCGGTGCGCGGTTCGGCGACGCCGGGAAACGAGGGTTTCAGATCACCGAACTTGAAGCCTCTGACCGCGGACTTCAATTTTTCCATCGGCGACTTGGCGCGATTCATCGCCAGCAATCGCTGCTGCAATGCGCGTCCGTAAACGATCGGCACGTCGCTGGTGGTGTCGCTGCCGCCGGCGATGCCAGCCGCAATCTGTCCGGTCGCAATCTTGTTGCCGATGATGATGGCGTTGTCGAGCGAGGTGCCGCAGGCGCGTGCCGTGGTAATGCCCGGCGTGGTCGCGGCAAGTCCGGATGACAGGGCAGCTTCGCGTGCGAGGTTCCAGTCCGACGCATGCCGGATCACCGCACCCATCGCCACTTCGCCCAACTCAACGCCGTGCAGACCATAGCGTTCGACCAGCGCACCGAGCGTCTTCACCGACATCCCGAAATTACCGACTTCCGCGTAGGCGGAGTTGTTCCGGCAGAACGGAATGCGGACGCCACCGATCACTCCAACGCGTTTGATCTGGTTCACCTTGCTTCCCTTTGCTGCGACCGTTACGGCGGCCTCGTCACGCTGGTTGAGTTGCTCAAGGCCCCATTCTATGCCGCATGCCGACGAACGCCACAGCTAGGATCGGGTTGCGACCGCAAGACGCAAGCATCCTTGAGGTGGCATGGAACAGATCATTCTGGAGCTGGACCCCAGACGCTTTCACTCGCCTTCCACATGCCCAGGTACCACATGCGGAACATTTCCATTTCTTCGCCGCGACTATCGTCGGCCATCGCTTCCCAACAGGCGATTGGCGTCGTCTTTCCAGTGACCACATCCATGATGCTGTCGAACAGCTCCGTCCACAGCGGCGTGTAGGCGATACGTGGTGCGCGCTCTTTCATCATTGCGCGCAGGGCTGCCAGGTCGACATCGCTGCCGCGCTTCACCGCGACTGCCTGCACCCATGGCGATTCCGACAGAATCAGAAGTAGGTCAAAACCAGCGTGGTCGAGAAACACGCTGACCTCTTCCGGACAAGAAAACTGGTTGCGTGCGACATCCTTGCGCTTCGCGTGGTCTGCATCCGCGTAAGCGGCGATCTCCAACGCGTAACGACGCCAGCCGACCTTGCTGGACATGTTCCAGGTATCGAAGTAGAGCAATCCGCCGGGCTTCAGCACGCGCGCGATGTCTTGCAGGTAAAGGAAGAAATCTTCCTTGTCCATGTGAATGAACACGGCGACGCAGTAAGCCTTGTCAAAACTGTCACCCGGCAGCGGCTCCAGGCTGGAGCGGTGCAATTCAGTGACGCCAATATTCGGGAATTCGGCGAGCCGCTCGCGGGCGACATCAATCATGTTCGATGAGATATCGCAACCTTCCCAATAGGCTACCTGTCGAGCCAGTTCGCGACCGATGCGGCCCACGCCGCAACCCAGTTCCAGGATGTGATCGCCGGGTTTGAGATCCAGCGCCAAGGTGACCTGACGGGCGCTGTAGATGCCAGTCAGCCTCGCAGTTTCCTCGTTGGTGCTGCCATCCACCGCAATAAATGCGCCATGCGGGGTGGCCGCCTTCTCGTTCCAGAAACTCTTGTAATTCTTTTGCGAATCCATGATCTCTCAGGCACCTCTTGAAGCCGCTATGGTACATCGCGGTCAAACAGCATCACCAACCAGTTACCGCCGCAACAGGCACGAGAAGGATTGGGATCGACTCATGCACGACCGCAAGCACGTCGATCACGGTGCTAGGATGCCCGCCGCAATGTTGAAGTGGCACACCGCTAACGACATCCGCTGACTTTTCTCCCATCGCACGTGGAATACCGATTGGCCGCTTCATCCAGCAAACCTGCCCAAAGCAGCGTGCTCGGCTTGCTCGCAATTGAAAGCGGCGAACCGGGCACGCCGCCGCGCTGCACGATTGACCGCACACATGCGCAACTGATCGCGTCCGCGATAGCCGCCGACCTGATCAAACTCGATCCCGGCGTGTCGTCCCTTGACCTGGTCGTTGCTGGCGCATTGTTCGACCAGGCACAAATCCTTCGTCCCGGTTGGCCGGCGCATGCCGCACTCCTGGAGCTGCAATCGCGCGTCATTGCCGTGGCAGCCCGCGCGGAAGTGCTGGCGATTGCCGCTCATGACGGCGCAATGCCATTGCCTGCGTTGGAACCGGACCCGCGCCTGTTCGGCAGTCCGTTATTGATCCTTCCTTGGACACTGAGCGGCGATGCCGAACAAGCCGCCGCGACCGCATCGAGGTTTGAACAGGACCTGGTCGAGCGAGGCATGGCAGGCAGCGATCTGGCGCTGGCCTTGCAGGACGCATTCGGCATTGGCGTACGTCACGTGCAGCATTTGACCGTTTTCGATCTGTGCGCGATTGGTTGCGCGCAATATGAACAAGCCGGCTTCGGTGCGCTCTGGCAGTTGATCGAGAATGCGTTGCTGACGCCAACGCGCGAACACACGGTCACGATTGACGACCAGCGTTGGACCAGTCACGGCAACAGCGTCTCGACCGACGCCGCGGGGCAAGCAAGCGCCCACCATCGCGCCATCCTTGCGGCACATGGCATCGAAACGATCGCGATAGTTTGAAGTCGCTCAGCGTTTCGGCAAGCGTGCCGGCTCTGTTACGGTCATCGCAGGCTTGCCACCGAGTCGTCGCAGCACACGAATGATGAAACGGAAAAGTTTCGGTACCAGCCAGATCACCAGCAGCAGGAACGCCGCCAGAAAAACGAGGAACACCAGCGGATGCGCGAACACCAGCCACAGGCCAGCCAATAGCAGGCCGTCTTCGCCGAAGCTGGCGGTCCAGTTGCTGAAAGGTTCCGGCGAGGTGTTGAGCACGGCGCGACCACCGGTCTTGAATAGATGCGTCCCGCCGCTGATGAAACCGCCAGCCAGCCCCGCCGCCAGTTGCGTCGATGGATCGCTGTCGCCAAACGCGCCCCACGCCAGCAAGGCACCAGCCGGAATACGGATGAAGGTATGAAGGCCGTCCCACAGTGAATCGAACGCCGGCACCTTGTCGGCCAGGAATTCGCCAACCAGCAGCACCCCGGCAACACCCAGCACCAGATTGTGTTGCAGCAGTTCCAGGTCGTCGGGCAGTTGCAGGTAGCCGAGTCGGCTGAAAAGCCCGACGATGAAGACTGCGGCATACAGTCGAAAGCCGCTCGCCCAGGCGAGCCCGCCGGCCAGCGCCAAATGTTGAATCGTGTCCATGCGCCGATTCTGCCGGATGCAGGCAGCAGCGGCCAGCCGCCAACCATGCGTGTCGCAAAGGGATGCTCTGATCAATCCCGCGCAGACGGCATGATGTCCGAAAGGTTCACGGATTGGGGGGTGTGGCGTGGTGCAGGCTGGCCGCCTGGACAAGCCGCGCGCTGATCTGGAGGCCTTTCGGACATCACCGCGTCATTCAAAATCAATAAGTTGGGGCCGATCTGTCTGCTCGCAGCTCCGCGTTGCGCCGCCTCGGTAGACGGCCAGTCTGCCTTCGGCGACGCGCCTTGAGCCGCGAGCAGACAGATCGTTGACGCTTGTGCGGGTTTGATCAGAGCATCCCTCGTCCGGCGCAAGCGGTGCGGTGTGTCCGACCGGCGGTTTGCCGGGTCAAAACCGGTTCTGCTAATTTGTTTGCGGGTCCGGAATGCGGACCAACGACGGACGTGGGGTGGTTTGATGGGACGCTGGATGATGATCGTGATGGCGCTGATCGGCGGCTTGCTGGTTGCCGTGACCAAGAGCAGCGTAGTCGCCGGATTGGGCGTGGTCATGGTCCTTGGTGGCCTGATTGGTGCCACCTTCTCGCTGGCCGCCAGCCGCATCACATCGCGTTCGCGCGACGACACCGCAATGTTGTCGCCCGAAGTAATGCAGGCGATCCGCGACAAGGCGGCACGCGACGCCGCTGCGTCGGCGGGGCGCAGCCTGCCTGCGGGCATAAAACAACGAGACTGACTCGCTCATTCAGATTCAGCACGCTTTTTCCCGCACTGCGTCACGGGTTTTCGGACCGCTGGCTGCACAATCAGTCGGTCGCACTCCGCGACTCGTATAGGGGATATCCAGTGTCCGCTGAAACTCTCATTATCTGGTTGCTCGTCGGTGCCATCGCTGGCTGGTTGGCTGGCCTGATCGTCAAGGGCCATGGCTTCGGCCTGGTTGGCAACATCATCGTCGGTATTGTCGGCGCGTTCCTGGCCGGCTGGTTGCTGCCCTTGGCTGGCTTGAATATCGGCGGCTCGGCAATCGTCAGTGCGATCATTTACGCCATGATCGGCGCGATCGTCCTGCTGGTTCTGATTGGCCTGATAAAACGCGCCTGACCTTGCTGAATCAGCAATCGAGAAAAGCCCGCCATCGCGGGCTTTTCTTTTGTCCGCCCCGGCGTGGCAGGATTGGGAGACCATATCCGTCGAATGCATCGAGGAAGCCGTCATGTCCCAGCTCCACCCTGTTGATTCCACCTTCGCTGCGAAGGCCCGTGTCAGCGCTGCCGACTACCAGCGCGACTACGCCGCGTCCATTGCCGATCCGGAAAAGTGGTGGGGCGAAATCGGCAGGCGGCTGGAATGGATCACGCCGTTCAAGAAAGTGAAAGACGTTTCCTTTGCCGCCGAAGACCTGCACATTCGCTGGTACGAGGACGGCACACTCAACGTCGCCAGCAATTGCCTGGACCGCCACCTGGCCACGCGCGGCGACAAAATCGCGATCATCTGGGAAGGCGACAATCCCGATGAGTCTCGCCGGATCAGCTACCGCGAACTGCATGGCGAAGTCTGCAAGGCGGCCAACCTGCTGAGCAACCTCGGCGTGTGCAAGGGCGACCGCGTCGCGATCTACCTGCCGATGATTCCCGAAGCCGCCATCGCGATGCTGGCCTGCGCGCGCATCGGCGCGATCCACACCGTGGTGTTCGGCGGCTTTTCGCCGGACTCCCTCGCCAGCCGCATCGCCGACAGCAAGGTGAAGCTGGTCATCACCGCCGATGAAGGCATGCGTGGCGGCAAGAAGGTGGCGCTGAAGATCAACGTAGATCGCGCGCTGGAACGGCGCGGCACCAACAGCGTCGAAACCGTTCTCGTCGTGCGCCGTACTGGCGGCGCCATCGACATGCAGCCGCCGCGAGATCGTTGGTGGCACACGCTGATGGAAGGACAATCCGAGCAGCACGAAGCCGTCGCGTGTGAGGCCGAGCACCCGTTGTTCATCCTCTATACCTCGGGTTCGACCGGACAACCGAAGGGCGTGTTGCATACCACGGGCGGTTACCTCGTCTATGCCAGCTACACGCATGAAATGGTGTTCGACCTGCGCGAAGACGATGTCTACTGGTGCACCGCCGATATCGGTTGGGTCACTGGCCACAGTTATCTCGTGTACGGTCCGCTCGCGAATGGCGCGACCACGCTGATGTTCGAAGGCGTGCCGAACTTCCCCGATTCGTCGCGCTTCTGGCAAGTCATCGACAAGCACCAGGTGACGCTTTTCTACACCGCTCCAACCGCAATCCGCGCGCTGATGCGCGAAGGCGATGCAGCAGTCAAACAATCCTCACGGGCCAGCCTGCGCTTGCTCGGATCGGTCGGCGAGCCGATCAATCCGGAAGCCTGGGAGTGGTATTACAACGTCGTTGGCGAAACCCGTTGCCCGATTGTCGATACCTGGTGGCAGACCGAAACCGGCGGCATTCTGATCACGCCATTGGCTGGCGCGACGGATCTGAAACCCGGCGCGGCGGCGATGCCGTTCTTCGGCATCCAGCCGGCCATCGTCGATGCCGACGGAAACGTGCTTGAAGGCGCGACCGACGGCAACCTGGTCCTCATCGATTCCTGGCCGGGTCAGATGCGAACGCTCTACGGCGACCACCAGCGTTTCGTCGATACCTATTTCAAGACGTATCCGGGTAGCTATTTCACCGGCGATGGCGTGCGTCGTGACAGCGATGGCTATTACTGGATCACCGGCCGCGTCGATGACGTGATCAACGTATCCGGCCATCGCATGGGCACGGCGGAAGTGGAAAGCGCACTGGTGTCGCATCCGTCTGTCGCCGAGGCGGCGGTGGTCGGCTGCCCGCATGACATCAAGGGACAAGGCATCTACGCCTATGTGACGTTGAAAGCGGGGGTGGAACCCAATGACGACTTGCGCAAACATTTGATCGTGCATGTGCGCACCGAAATCGGCCCGATCGCAACGCCCGACCATTTGCAGTGGGCGCCGGGCCTGCCAAAGACGCGATCAGGGAAAATCATGCGCCGTATCCTGCGCAAGATCGCCGAGAACCAACCCGATGCGCTCGGCGACACGTCGACGCTGGCTGATCCGGGTGTGGTCGACAAGCTGGTCGAGGAACGATTGAATCGTTGATGGGTCGTACATTGTTCGGAAACGTTCTCGCCAAATGGGTTGGCCGACCACCAAGGAAAACTCGTCGTCATCCTCGCGAAAGCCGGACCCAACTGACCTTCGGCAAATCTCTTGAAGAACAGCAGAATCAGAATGGGTCCGCGCGTTCGCGGGAATGACGAGTTTGGTGGGGTCATCGCTAACCGTTCAATGGCGAAACAATCCGAAAAGACCAATGCGACCAAGTTGCTGGCAGCGGCACGTCGCCTCGGCTGGCGCAACCGTTGGCAGCAACGGGATCGCCGCTTTGTCGCGATTGTTGTTGCGGTCGTCGCCGTCGCCATCCTGGCACTCGTTTGGCTGGCGAATGCGTACGCAACGTCAATTGCCGACGGCGTGACGCACGCGTTGAGTTTTCCCATCGTCATTGTCGTGATCGTCGGCTGGATCGCGATGAGTATCGCGGCGCGGCATCTGCGTCAATCACGACGAGATGCAGAACGATCCTGGCTGGCGGCATTGCCGCTAGGCGAGGGCGCGTTCGCAGTAGCGGCACGTAGACAGTTTGCAAGCTTTCTCGCCACCGCACTTTTGTTGCTGTTGACGTTGTTGCTCGGATTGAGCTGGTTGCTTGAGCTATCCAGTCGCTCCGTCGTGACGTTGTCGCTGCTGTTGATCGTCGGTACAACTCTCGGTGCCGCCATCGGCTGGACACTCGCACGCAAGGATCCACGCCCTTCAAAAATCCGCTTACCAAGCAACGTGACGAGTACCAAAACGCAACGCTTCGCGTTGGGTCGCTGGCCATTGCGCCACAGTCGCGCCCACGCCGATCTCGCACTGCACGCGCGCGCAATCGGTGTGCTGTTGCTGAGCCTTCCGATTGGCGTGCCGCCACAGGCCGTCGTCGCGATGATCGTGTTTGGTTTGGCGGCGCTGACGATCTGGGACGTGGCGCGTGCGCTGCTGACGACGACGCGATTGGCCGGCGCGTGGTTGCGCAGCCTTCCGTTTGATGCGCGAAAGGCCACGCTCGCGCTCGGTGGCCGCAGCATTTTCACCATCGTTGTCGCGGCGGCAATCATGCTCGTCGTTACCGCGTTGCCGATGGAAATGAGTTTCGGCAAGGCCAGCGCGATTATTCTCGCGACCGGCGGGACCGGCGTCGGCGGATACCTGTTGCTCGCAACTGTGCAACGGCCATTCGGAGCGCGTCGATGAATTCGCCGGCATTGCACATCGACCAGCTCGTCGCCGGCTACGCAGACCGCCGCGTCATCAATGGCTTGTCTCTGACAATCGAACGCGGCCAATGGTTGGCCGTGGTCGGTGCCAACGGCAGCGGCAAGAGCACCTTGCTCGACTGCATCAGCGGTCGTCATCGATTCGACAGCGGTGGCATCGCGGTCGCCGGTCAGCCATTGCTCGGCGATGGCATCGCTGCAAAATCTCGCCTCGGCTACGCGGTTGCCGCCGACGCCCTGCCAGCGGTACTGACGGGCAATCAATGCCTGTCGATCCACGCGCAGGCAAAACAACTCGACGGTGTCGACGACGAGACGCGCCAACTTGCCATCGACCTGCGCCTGCAACCGCGACTCGACGAACCTGTGTCGCTGTATTCATACGGCACCCGCCAGAAACTTGGCGTGCTGTTGGCCTTGCTCGGCGAACCCGCATTGATCGTGCTCGATGAATCCTTCAATGGCCTGGACCCCGCCAGCGGACTGATCCTGAAAAAAACCTTGCGAGCCCGCGTCGACGCCGGCCGCTGCGCCATCCTGCTCGCCACGCACGCGCTCGATATCGTCGAACGCTTTTGCGACCGTGCCGTGTTGCTCGACGAAGGCGTGCTGGTTGGCGACTGGGATCGCGCCGCGCTCGACCAACTTCGCGACGGCGAAGGCCTTGAAGCCACGATGGCGTGCATTCCGGCACGTTGATTTCCGCGAATTTGCAGCCATCATTGCGCTCATGATGACCTTCCTGCTCTGGCTGTTGCTGTTCGTCGTGTGCTGGCCGCTGGCCATCGCCGCGCTGCTGTTGTATCCGATCGTCTGGCTGATCCTGCTGCCATTCCGCCTGCTCGGCTTTGCCGTCGGCGGCGTGCTGGAACTGGTCCGCTCAATCATCTTGTTGCCGGCGCGACTCTTGCGCGGTCGCCAGCCCGCGTAACGGGGGAATTCCTGCGCTGCCACACGGTAGCGTAGAAGACCACTCGCCCGGGCGCTCTTCAGCACAGGCGAAATCGACTTTCTCGTGATAACGTCAGCCGGTTGCCGCGTCGCGAATGGCCCACCGACGCGTGATGCTGACTCTGGCGGCCACCTTCCAGTCGAGGAAATTCCTATGCACTTCAATACCCGGATGATCGCCACAGCGATCGTGCTTTCTTTTTGTGGAGCAGGCAGCGCAATGGCAGCCAAGGCTCCGGTTGCCGATGAGCTGGCAAGCTTGATCCGTGGTGTCGAAACGGATGTTGCCAGGGTCGACACGGTCCAGGGTCAGTTCACCCCGGATGGCGCGGCGCTGGCGCTCTACAACCCGACGTTCCGCGCGCAGCCAGGAACTGCGGCCGAGATGGCGCAAGCCTATCTGGCCGCCGATTTCGCACGGCTTGGACTGCGCACTACCGATGTCGCCGATTTCGCCGTCGCGCACGTCCGTGAAGGGTCCGATTTTTCGGTCGTGCGCCTGCGTCAGTCCGTGCAAGGCATTCCGGTCTTTGGCAGCGACCTCGCGGTCAGCGTGACGCCGGCAGGCAAGATCATCTTTGTCACGAGCGCGGTAGTGCGCGGTCTGGGCACGCCCGATCTTGCCAAGGCGAACGCGACTTCGGCGCAGGCGCTGGCTATCGCCAGCAGCTATCTGGGTACCGCGCTGAAGGACGAGGAAAGCGAACAGATGGTCTACCGCGATGCGGATGGCGTCACACGCGTCGTCTGGCGCGTGATCGGTTCACCGGTGACGCGCAATGGCGAGTGGCAGTTGCTGATCGATGCCGAAACCGGCGAAGTGTTGCGCGCCCAGGACATTGCGCTCTACGCCAACGGAACCGGCACGGTTTTCCAACCTGATCCGCTGTCGTCGGCCCGGCAGCTCTACAACAACGCTACCGGCTACGGTGATTCGCCGGCTCCCGGCGGCATCGCCAATGGCGACAGCCCCCAGCTGACGGCGCAACTCTTCCCGGTGACGCTACTCGACATCACGCTGACCGGTTCGAACTACACCCTGGTTGGCCCATGGGCGGATTGCCGGGAGATGGACCCACCGGCCGACGGCGCGTGCCCTACCCAGACCTCGAGCGATTTCAGCGTAACGCGCAGCAATCTCTACTTCGATGCGGTCAACGTTTACCACCACATCGACACCTACATGCGTTACGTCAACACGACGTTGGGCGTCCCGGTGCAGCCAACCAACTATCCAGCCGGCGTCCGCTTCGACCCGCACGGCGTCAATGGCGACGACAATTCAAACTACGCCCCGGGCGCACAGCGGCTGAGTTTCGGTCAGGGCGATGTCGACGATGCGCAGGATGCTGACGTGGTCATCCACGAACTCGGCCACGGCCTTCACGACTGGATTACCGGCGGCAATCTGTCCACCGCGCAGGGGTTGTCGGAGGGGTTCGGCGACTTTGTTGCTGCCGGATACAGCCGTGATTTCCCGAACCAATGGACTCCAGCCGATGATCAGTACTACTGGACATTCAGCTGGGATGGACACAACTCGGGTGGCGGCTTTGGTTGGGCAGGCCGCCGAACCGATTGGCAGCTCGGACATACCTACGCGACGATGGGTACGTCGTATAACGCGGGCATGTACTGGGCATCGTGCAATCTTGTTGCGCGCGACCTGATGGGCAGTCAGGCAATGGACAAGGCCTACTACAAGGGCATGTCGATGACGACCAACACGACCAACCAAAAGGTCGCTGCGCAGGCGATTTCCAGTGCGGCGACGGCCATGAACTACACCAATGCGCAGATGACTGCCCTGGACTACGCCTACAACGCAGGCAACACGGGTGGAAACAAAGGATGCACCTACGCGGTGACGGTCACGATTCCGCCGGCCGTTGATCTCATCTTCAGGCAGGGATTTGACAGCACGCCGTAATCTCCTTCGCCAGCAACGGCACTACAACGACGCGCCGGATCGCAGGATTTGGCGCGTTTTTCTTGCAGCAAGAACTCGAGGCGCTGTAGCCGCTACTTCACCATCTGGTTGATGCTGAAGATGGGTAGCAGGATGGCGAGCACGATGAAAAGCACCAGGCCGCCGACCAGCAGGATGACGCCGGGGCCGAGGATGGAACTCATCACGTTGAGCCAGCGGTCCAGATCGCGTTGTTGTTGCTGCGCCGCCTGATCGAGCATGCGCGGCAATTCGCCGGAACGCTCGCCACTGGCGATCAATCGCAACGCGACGGGTGGAAACTGACCGCTGTCGCCGAGCGCTTTCGCAAAGCCGGTGCCTTCGCGCACCTTGAATGCGGCTTGGCGCAGCGCAGTCCGCATCGGCAGGTTCGGCACGACTTGCGCGGCGATCGACAGCGCATCAAGCAGTGGTACGGCACTCGCTGACAACAACGCCAGCGTGCGCATTGCGCGCGCCGTGTTCGCGGCGCGGATCAAACGACCGAACAGCGGTATGCGCAATTGCCAGGCATGCCAGCGCAGGCGTTGGCTTTCCTGTTGCAAGGCGATGCGGATCGCGATGATGGCGACCACGAGAATGCCGAGCAACAGCCAACCCCAGCTGCGCAGAAACGCCGACACGCCGAGCAACACGCGCGTCGCCATCGGCAAGGCGTGGCCCATGTTCTGGAACACGCCGACGATTTGCGGCACGACGAATGTCAGCAAGCCGGTGACAACCGCGATAGCGACAATGCTGAGCAGCAAGGGATAAGCCAGCGCGCCGAGCAGTTTCTGCGCCAGCGCATCGCTCGCTTCGGCATGGTCGGCGAGCTTTTCCAGCACCTGGCTCAAGCGACCGGACTGCTCACCCGCACCCACCGAGGCGCGATAAATTTCCGGAAACGACTCGGGGAATTCCGACAGCGCCTGGGCCAGGCTGGCGCCTTCCATGACTCGCGAGCGCAAGCTGACGGTAAGTGCGCGCTGGCGCTCGTTGTCGTTTTGCTCGGATAGCGCAGCAAGCGCTTCGTCAATGGGCAAGCCCGCCCCAATCAGCGTCGCCAGCTGCCGTGTCAGCAAGGCGCGTTGCGGTGCCGACAGACCTCGTCGAGCGAACAAGCCGCTGCGCTTCTTGCTGGATTCGTCGACGCTGACCGGGTTCAGCCCGCGCTCGCGCAGCGCCGAACGAACCGAGCGCGCGCTGTCGCCCTGCAACACACCACGCTGGCTGCGGCCTTCGCTGTCGAGTGCTTCGTAGGAAAAAGCGGCCATGGGTTCAACTGCGACGAGAGAACCCCATTGTCGCCGCAAACTGCCGTTGTGCCGCAAGCACGCCCATTGATGGCGCAATCCAACCATGCCGATACGCTGTCCGGCTGATGGCAGCATCAAGACAATTGACGTTTTGCGGCGACTCGACAAGGTTCCAGTGATGCGGCGCATAACTGAACCGTTATCATCGGCATCTGCTGGGCGAGCTGTTGCTCGGCCAGCCTCCTTCTCAACCAGCAGGACTCTTGCGATGTGTGGAATCGTTGCCGCCACGGCCCAGCGTGATGTTGTTCCCATCCTCGTTGCGGGTCTCAAGGCGCTCGAATATCGCGGCTACGACTCGGCCGGACTGTCGGTACTGACGGACCAAGGCCTGCAGCGCGTACGCGCACTCGGCAAGGTGCGCGAACTCGAAGCTCGGCTAAACAGCGAGCCGTTGCATGGCACCAGCGGCATCGCCCACACGCGATGGGCCACTCACGGCGCACCGAGCGAGGCGAACGCGCATCCGCATGTGTCCGAAGGCGAACCCGGCACGGTCGGCATCGTCCACAACGGCATCATCGAAAACCACGCCGAGCTGCGCGAGGAACTGACCGCGCTCGGCTATCGCTTCGATTCGCAAACCGATACCGAGGTGATGGCGCACCTCGTCCACTACTTGATGAAGGATGGCCGCGGCCTTCGTGCCGGCGTCCAGGCCGCACTGACGCGCTTGCAGGGTGCTTACGCCATCGCCGTGGTCTGCGCGAGCGAACCCGGTCACGTAGTCGGCGCGCGCAAGGGCAGCCCACTCGTGGTCGGTCTTGGCATCGGCGAAAACTTCATCGGCTCCGACGTGCAGGCGCTGATCAAGGTGACCAACCAGTTCATCTATCTCGAAGAAGGCGATGTCGTCGAAATCACCCGTGACACGGTCTCCGTCATTGACGCGAATGGGGAGACCGCCGAACGCAGAGCACATACCAGCGAACTATCAGCCGATGCAGTCGAGCGTGGCGAGTATCGCCACTACATGCTCAAGGAAATTTTCGAGCAACCTCTGGCAATCGCCAATACCTTGGAAGGCCGCATCGCCGACGGCCACGTATTGCCCAACATCTTCGGCGTCAACGCGGCGGAGTTGCTCGAAAAAGTTCGCCATGTGCAGATCGTCGCCTGCGGCACCAGCTATCACGCCGGGCTGGTCGCGCGTTACTGGATGGAGTCTCTCACCGGCATTCCATGCAGCATCGAAGTCGCCAGCGAATACCGCTACCGCACCGTCGTCGTGCCGGCGAACAGCCTGTTCCTGACCATCTCGCAATCGGGCGAAACGGCCGACACGCTGGCTGCGTTGCGCGATGCCAAACAGCACGGCTATCTCGGCACGCTGGGCATCTGCAACGTGCCCGAGTCGAGTCTCGTTCGCGAATCCGACCTGTGCCTGATGACCCGCGCCGGCCCTGAAATCGGCGTTGCATCAACCAAGGCCTTCACCACCCAGCTCGCCGCGCTCGCGCTGCTGGTGCTGGAACTCGGCCGCATCAACGGGCTGGACGCCGACCGCTATCACCGCCTGGTCGAAGAACTCGCCGCCTTGCCGCGCGTGGTTGCCGACGTGCTCAAGCTGGAGCCTGAAATCGCCAAGCTCGCCGAGCGTTTCGTGCACAAACAGCACACGCTGTTTTTGGGTCGTGGCGCGAACTATCCGGTGGCGCTCGAAGGCGCACTGAAGCTCAAGGAAATATCCTATATCCACGCCGAGGCTTACCCCGCCGGCGAACTCAAGCATGGCCCGCTCGCCCTGGTCGACGAAGACATGCCGGTGATCGCCGTGGCGCCGAACAATCAGCTACTCGAAAAGCTGAAATCCAATCTCGAAGAAGTCAGCGCCCGTGGCGGCGAACTGTTCGTCTTCGCTGATGAAAAAGTCCAGATCACCGGCAAGCTCGACCGCGGCGCGGTGGTCAAGATCGACTCCGGCGGCAACTTCATGGGCCCCGCGGCGTTCACCGTCCCGCTACAACTATTGGCCTACCACGTCGCCGTGCTGCGCGGCACCGATGTCGACCAGCCGCGCAATCTGGCGAAGTCGGTGACGGTTGAGTAGACACAATCACGAGACCAATCAAGGTATCGCAATCAACCGCGGTACTCGGGGTTTGGATGGTCGAAGCGGCAGCCGGCCTTCCATTTGTCAGGCTGGTTGCCGTGGGCGGGAATGCCGCCGGCGTCTTTCAGCAGGCGTGCCAAGTGCATGAGATTCCATGCGGCGAAGGTGGTGTTGCGCTGGGTGAAGTCGTTGTCGAGGCCGATGCCGTCGTCACCATACGACGGTCCAGGTCCTGCTTCGCCGATCCAGCCGGCATCGGCTTGCGGCGGAATCGTGTAGCCCAGGTGTTGCAGCGAGTAGAGCAGGTTCATCGCGCAATGCTTGATGCCGTCTTCGTTGCCGGTAACGATGCACCCGGCGACGCGGCCGTAGTAGATGTACTGGCCTTGCTCGTTGAATTTTCCTGATTCGGCGTAGAGCCGCTCGATGGTTCGACGGCAGACTGAGCTCGGGTCGCCCAGCCAGATCGGTGTGCCAAGTACCAGGATGTCGGCAGCCATCACCTTCTTGCGCAGCGCGGGCCAATCGTCCTTGTCGAAGCCATGCTTGGTCATGTCCGGCTGCACGCCGGGCGCAAGGTCCAGATCAACCGGGCGTACGAAACTTACCTTGACGCCGTTTGCGCGCATCACGCCGGCCGACACCTGCATCAGCTTGTCGGTATGCGATTCCCCGTCGGCGGTTCGCTTCAGTGTGCAGTTGAGGAACAACGCCTTCAGGTCGTTGTACCTGGCAGGCGGCTTGGGTTCGGCGCTGGACCTGGATTTCTTTTTCGATGTGGTCTTGCTCATGGCCTACTCCGGTTGAACCAGCGATCATTGCGGCCGCTGGCATTTGATGTGGGCGTCCATTCGACACCCATGCGCCTGAATCGTGCTGACTCATGAC
>JBATAQ010000343.1:0-3172 GCA_049661925.1 Dokdonella sp. | reverse complement strand
AAGATCAAGTTATCCGGTCGGGGAACCGCATGACTTGTGGGGAGGGAGAGCCCGCTGCGTAGCGATGCGCAGCGGGCTTTTTATTGGTTCGGCGCCGGGAAATGCTACCCCGCGCTGAACCGCCACGGCCCATTCGATTGATCGAAATCCCATTAAACAGTACCATTTCGGTCCTTGTTTAGCGGATCGCCGCCATGTTGCGTGTCAGCAAGCTGACCGACTACGCCACCGTCGTGATGACCTGCCTCGCCGGTGCAGACGGCGTGCTCAGCGCGCAGGCCTTGGCCGAGCGTGCCAGGCTGGAAACGCCGACCGTCGCCAAGTTGCTCAAGCAACTGGCCCAGGCTGGACTGGTCGAGTCGTTCCGTGGCGTCAGCGGCGGTTACCGATTGGCGGATGAGCCACGAAACATTTCTGTCGCCGCCATCGTCGAGGCCATGGAAGGCCCGATCGGGATGACCCAGTGCAGTGCGCAAGAAGGTCAGTGCGACCATGAAGCCCATTGCGGCGTGCGGGTGAACTGGCAGCGCATCAGCAACGCGATCGAGCACGCGCTGGCCAGCGTAAGCCTGGCCGACATGCTCAATCCCACGCCATCGCACAGCGTGACCATCCCGCTACGCATGGCAACGCTGCCAACACGATCGCCACGGAGTCACCCATGAGCGCCGTACAAAAAGAACTCGACCCCTATCTCAATCGCCGTTACGACGCCGGTTTCATCACCGACATCGAAACCGAATCGCTTGACCCCGGCCTGTCCGAAGACGTGGTGCGCTACATCTCGGCCAAGAAGGAAGAGCCCGAATGGATGACCGAGTGGCGGCTCAAGGCGTATCGACACTGGCTGACGATGACGCCGCCAAGCTGGGCCAAGCTCAATATCGCGCCCATCGATTTGCAGGCGATCAGCTACTGGGCCGCTCCGAAGAATCGCCCGAAGTCACTCGCTGATGTCGACCCGAAACTGATCGAAGCCTACGACAAACTCGGTGTGCCGCTGCACGAGCGCGCCAAGTTGGCCGGCGTCGCAGTGGATGCGGTGTTCGATTCGGTATCGGTCGGCACCACCTTCCGCAAGGAGCTGGCTGAAGTCGGCGTGATCTTCTGCTCGATGTCCGAAGCCGTGATCGAGCATCCCGACCTGGTCAAGAAATACATCGGTAGCGTGGTGCCGGCCGGCGACAACTACTTCGCGGCCTTGAACTCCGCCGTGTTCTCCGATGGCAGTTTCGTGTTTATCCCGGCCGGCGTGCGCTGTCCTATGGAATTGAGCACCTATTTCCGCATCAACGCCGGCCATACCGGCCAGTTCGAGCGCACCCTGATCATCGCCGAGGAAGGTGCGAGCGTGTCGTATCTGGAAGGATGCACCGCGCCGATGCGTGATGAAAACCAGCTTCACGCGGCCGTGGTGGAGCTGGTCGCGCTCGACGACGCCAGCATCAAATACTCGACCGTGCAGAACTGGTATCCCGGCGACGAAAACGGCGTCGGTGGCATCTACAACTTCGTTACCAAGCGCGGTGATTGCCGTGGTGCGCGCTCGAAAATTTCGTGGACGCAAGTGGAAACCGGTTCGGCGATCACCTGGAAATATCCGAGCTGCGTTTTGCGCGGCGACGACTCGGTTGGCGAGTTCTATTCCGTCGCGCTGACCCATCACTACCAGCAAGCCGACACCGGCACCAAGATGATCCACATCGGCAAGAACACCAAGTCGAAGATCATCTCAAAGGGCATCAGCGCCGGTCGCGGCCAGAACACCTATCGCGGCCTGGTGCGCGTCGAGAAAGGTGCCGACGGTGCGCGCAACTACACCCAATGCGACAGCCTGCTCATTGGCAAGCGCTGCGGCGCGCACACGTTTCCGTACATCGTGGTGAAGCATCCGGGCGCCATCGTCGAACACGAAGCGACCACCTCGAAGATTTCCGACGACCAGATGTTCTATTGCCGCTCGCGTGGCATCGGCGAGGAAGACGCGGTGTCGATGATCGTCGACGGCTTCTGCAAGCAGGTATTCCGCGAACTGCCCATGGAATTCGCAGTGGAAGCCAAGAAGCTGCTGGATCTGTCGCTGGAAGGTGCGGTGGGATGAACGAGCACGGCCTCCGCTATCGCGAAGCCAACGCTGACGACATTGCCGACATGACGGTGGTGCGACTTGCCGTGCGTGAAAATCGATTGTCGGACCCGAACTGGTTGACCCAGCAGATGTGGCTGGATGGATTGGCTGCGTCGGGCAATGCAAACTCTTTCGTGTGCGAACGCGACGGCCGCGTTGTCGGCTTCGCCATTGGCCGACTGCGCGAAAGCGATATCTGGGCGCTGTTCGTCGATCCGGCCAGCGAAGGACTCGGCATTGGCAAACAGTTGCTGTCAATGGTGAGCGCGTGGATGTTCGAACACGGTGTCGATGAGATCATCCTCGGCACCGGCGTCGATACTCGCGCCGAAATCTTCTATCGCATGCAAGGCTGGCAAGTCGGTGGGCTTTCGCCGAAAGGCGAGCGTGAATATCGCTTGCCCAGACCGGCACAGGCGGTGATTTCGTGACGGGCAACCATCCGTTGCTGATGATCCGTGCCGCGCAACCAGCCGATGCGGCTGTGATCGTCGATTTGATCGGCCAACTGGCCGACTACGAAAAGCTGCGCGAGCACGCCGTTGCTACGGAGGCCGACATCGCGCGTTCGCTGTTCGGCCATGCACCACGCGTGTTCTGCGAGATTGCCGAAGTCGATGGCGTGGTCGCCGGCATGGCCTTGTGGTTCTACAACTATTCGACGTTCCTGGGCCGCCACGGCATTTACCTCGAAGACCTGTTCGTGCGCCCGGCGCAACGCGGACATGGCATCGGCAAGGCGCTGCTGTCCGGGCTTGCGCAACGTTGCTGCGATGAGAATCTTGGGCGGTTGCAATGGTCGGTGCTGGACTGGAACGAAGACGCGATCCGTTTTTACGAAAGCCTGGGCGCAACACTGGATCGCGAGTGGCTGGGTTGTCGCCTGCATGGCGACGCGCTGACGCGATTGGCAGCAAGCGCGCGGATCTAAACATTGAACCAGCGTTGCGCGACGCCATCATGGGTCACGCAACGTCAACACACATCACTTGAAGGGTGGGACCACGAGTCCCGATAAAACATCATGTTGAAGATCGAAAACCT
>JBATAQ010000342.1:0-6001 GCA_049661925.1 Dokdonella sp. | reverse complement strand
AATGGCTGCCAGCATGTCCCTGATCGAAGGCCCCATCGGCAAATCGTTGGCCTTGTTCACGCTGCCAATCCTGGCTGGCAATGTGCTGCAATCGATCAACGGTTCGGTCAATGCGATCTGGGTTGGGCACTATCTTGGTGAGGCGGCGCTGGCGGCGACGTCGATCGTGAATACGCTCCTTTTCCTGTTGCTGTCGCTTGTGTTCGGCATCGGAATGGCGTCGACGATCCTGGTCGGCCAGCGCATTGGTGGCGGGCAAACTGATGGTGCCAAGCAAGTCGTCGGCACAGGATTCTCCGCGTTCGCCATCGGCGCATTGTTGATTGCGATCGGCGGCAGCGTCGGAACGGCGCAGCTGCTCGCCATGTTGCAAACGCCGCCCGATGTGCTGCCTTACGCGACCACTTACCTGCGCATCATTTTCTACGGTTTGCCGTTCACGCTGATCTACATCTATCTGACCATGGTGCTGCGCGGAGCGGGCGATTCGAAAACGCCGATGCTGTTCCTGCTGCTGTCGGTGTCGCTCGACATTGCGCTGAATCCGCTGCTGATCTTTGGTTGGGGACCGATTCCGGCGCTTGGCATTGCAGGTTCCGCATGGGCGACCTTCATCGCAAACATCAGTAGCCTTTCGGCATTGCTCGCGTTTCTCTACCGCCGCAAGCACTTCCTGTGGCTGCACGGCGACGAGTTGAAATACCTGGGCCCGCAGCGTCAGTTACTGGGCGCGTTGATCATCAAGGGCGTGCCGATGGGCTTGCAGATGATCGTGATGTCGGGGTCGGCGGTGGTGATGATTGGCCTGGTCAACCGCTTCGGCTCGCAGACGACGGCGGCGTTCGGTGCCGCGATGCAGTTGTGGAATTACATCCAGATGCCGGCGATGGCGGTTGGCATGGCAGTGTCGTCGATGGCGGCGCAGAACGTGGGTGCAGGACTCTGGCACCGGGTCGACCGGATCGCTTTGACTGGCATCGGCTTCGGCCTGCTGTTGACCGGCGCGCTGGTCGGCATCGTGTTTCTTTTCAGCCAACACGCGCTCGGCTTGTTCCTGCCTGATGATGGCGATGCGCTGGCGATTGGGATGCATATCAACCAGATCGTGGTGTGGGCGTTCCTGTTCTTCAGTGTCGCCATGACCTTGATGGGCGTGGTGCGCTCCACGGGCGCCGTCATCGCGCCGTTGCTGATCCTGATCATCGCGTTGTGGCTGGTGCGCATTCCGTTCGCGACTCTGCTGGTTGATGACTGGGCCGACGCCTTGTGGTGGAGTTATCCGCTCGGTTCGGCGATCGCGGCACTGCTCTCGATTGCCTATTACCGCTGGGGCGGCTGGCGCAAGGCACGCATGATCACGTCGGCTTCGGCCGCGGGAACGTTTGAAACGCCAACCACGCCCGGTGCTGGGGGCAGGGCGCCGCCAGTGACCGCAACGTGACGGAACATGCTCGTGATCGCCCGCGTCCGGTAAAGTAGCGCCATGTATCTGGAACACTACGGCCTCAACGAGGCCCCTTTCTCGATCACGCCCGATCCGCGCTACGTGTTCCTGTCCGAACGCCATCGCGACGCGTTGGCGCATCTGCTCTACGGCATCGGCAAGGGCGGCAGCGGCGGATTCATCCAGTTGACCGGCGAAGTCGGCACCGGCAAAACGACCCTGTGCCGACTGTTGCTTGATCAGTTGCCGGACGACACTCGTGTTGCGTTGGTATTGAATCCCAAGTTGTCGCCGGTCGAGCTGGTCGAGTCGATCTGCGAGGAATTGAAACTTGACGTCAAGGAGCAGCGCGGCAGCCTGAAGGGCCTCACCGACAAGCTCAACGCGTTCCTGCTGGACGCCTACGCCGAAGGCCTGCGCGTGGTGCTGATCGTCGACGAGGCACAAAACCTGTCGACCGAGGCACTGGAGCAGATTCGCCTGCTGACCAACCTCGAAACTCCTACCCAGAAGTTGCTGCAGATCATCCTGCTCGGCCAGCCCGAGTTGCGCGACATGCTTGATCGGCCGGAGCTGCGCCAGCTGGCCCAGCGCATTACAGCGCGTTATCACCTGACGCCGCTGGATTCGGAAGAAACCGAGGCCTATGTGCGCCATCGTCTTGCCGTCGCCGGCTGCACACGTAGCCCATTCACGCGGTTGGGGCTGAAGGCATTGTTTCGCCGATCCGGTGGCGTGCCGCGACTGATCAACGTGATTGCAGACCGTTCGCTGATGGCGGGCTATGCGCACGAGGAAGACTCGATTGGCGAACGCCTGGTCGAGCGCGCCGCCAACGAAACCATTCCGGGCAATCGACACTACTGGTATCACCGTTATCGCGCCTGGCTACTGGCGTTGCTGGGCTTGGCCGTCATTGCCGCCGTCGCATCGCTGGCCTGGCGCTGGCATGTGCAGCAACTCGCTGTTCCGGCAGCGCAACCGGTTGCGGTCGAACCTGCGCAACCCGATCCGACCCTCGCGTTGCTCGGCACCGCCATCGAGCGATCGCGTAACAGCGAGTTTGCCGCCTTCGGCGAATTGCTGGCGCGCTGGCAGGTCGATGCGCAGCAGGTCACCGTTCGCAACGCGATCCGCTGTCCGGCCCAACTGGCAACAGGCATCGCCTGCCTGCGTGGCCGCGCCACTCTGGAACAGTTGGCGCGGTTTGATCGCCCGCTGGTGATGCAACTGGCGCAGGGCGAGCTACGCGCCTACGCCTTGTTGCGCGGGGTAGGGCCAAACAAGTTGCGGATCAATCTTGGTGGCAGCAACTATGATCTCGACCGTGCCGACCTCGATCAGTTCTGGGCCGGCGATTTCATTGTGTTGTGGCGATTGCCCGATTACGTGCCGGCCAAACTCAAGCGTGGCGACAGCGGACCGGCGGTGGCGTGGGTGAACAGCCGTCTCGCCAGCCTGAATGAGCCGGGCGCGGAGCTGCGCGTTTCTGACGACAGTTTTGATGCCGCACTTGAAGAACGCATCCGCAACTTGCAAACCACGTTCGGAGTCAAGGCCGACGGCATCATTGGGCCGGAAACACTGTTCGCACTGGCCGCGCTCGACGAGACCGGGCCGCACCTGACCCGCGTCGTGCAGTAAACATCGCCGCGCCTGCCTGGGGTCGCAGTGGCAGCCGCGGCGTCTGGCCGGTAGAGTGCCCAACATCAACGCCAGCGCCGCTTGAGCGCTGTCGCATCCAGAACGGCAATCCATGTCCCTGATCCTCGAAGCGCTGAAAAAATCCGAGCGACAACGCCAGATCGGCACCGCGCCGACGCTGGCAACGCCGCCGATGAGCCGCAAGCGAAAGCGCAGCATTTTGCCGTGGCTGGTATTGGCAATCGTGATTGCGGCTGTCGCCGGTTGGTGGCTGATGCGTGAAGATATGCCTGACTCGGTGCCGCCGGCGGAAGTTCAGGATGCCGTGCCGGCCCCTGCGTTGGCACCTGTCGCCGCGACCGCGAAGAAGCCGGAAGTGCCGATGACGACGGTAGCGCCACCACCGCCGACGGTCGCCGTTTCACCCGTAGCCGCGCCTGCGCCGATCAGCGCGGATAAGCAGGTGGCGGAAGCGGCCGCGGCGATGAAAGCGGCAGCGCCTCCGGGATCGCAACTTCCCGCAGCCAAGCCTCCAACAACGAAGCCTCAAACAGCCATGCCTCCCGCAGCGCAGCTTCCCGCAGGGCAGCCTCCCGCAGCGACCGAACCGGTAGCGGTGCCACCACCCAGCGTAACGGCTTCACTGCCGAAATTGTGGGAACTGCCCTACGAAAAGCGCAAGGACATTCCCGCGCTCGCGATGAGCCTGCAAGTGTATGCAGCCGACCCGTCCCAGCGTTTCGCCATCATCAACGACGAGCGCCATGTCGAAGGCGACGACCTGGGCGACGGGCTGAAACTTCAGGAGATCACGCCGGACGGCCTGATCGTCGAGTATCGCGGCGAGCGCTTCCTGTTCCCGCGCGGCGGCCGCTAGGTACCGACGCGGTCACGCGGTGTTCGTCCAGCTACCGAGTCGTCGCAAACCGCATCCGCCATGGGTAACGCTGGCGATCGTTGCAGCCAGCGTGCTTACTTTCATGTGGCTGGCATCGCTGCCGCTGGACCAACGCACCCAACTGATCGCAACGTGGGGAACGGTGCCTGCGACCCTGCTCGATACGCAAGTACCATGGCTGCAACAGCTCACCGAACTGCGTGCGGCACGCCTGATTACCGCCCTGCTGATCCATGCCGACTGGCTGCATCTGATCGGCAACATGCTGTTCCTGATCATCTTCGCGGTGCCGGCCGAGCGGGCATTGGGCTCGCCTCGTTTCCTTGCCCTGTTCCTGATTGGCGGCGCGCTGGCCAACTTGATCGGCGCCTGGACGCTGGCGGGAACGCGAGCGCCAATCATCGGTTCCAGCGGCGCGGTGTCAGCCGTAGTCGGCGCGTACTTGGCGCTGTTTCCGCGAGCGCGACTCGGGCTGGTCGTACCGCTCGGTGTATTCCTTGAATTTGTGCGCATTCCAGCCTCGATCCTGATCGCCGTCTGGATTTTGCTGCAATTGCTGTTCACCTACGTCGGCCCGGCGTTCGGTGCCGTTGCATGGTGGACGCATATCGCCGGCTTCGCGGTCGGCATCGTTTTCGCAACGCTGTCGCGCAGCGCGATTGCGCGACGTCTACGAAACTGAAGCCGCTGCCGAACTAAAGAATGTAGCGCGACAGATCGACGTTCTCGACGATGTCAGCCAGGTGCTTGTCGACATAATCGGCATCGATGACGTAGTTCTGGCCATTGCGGTCGGCGGCTTCGTATGACACTTCATCCAGCAGTCGCTCAAGCACCGTATGCAATCGACGTGCGCCAATATTCTCGGTGCGCTCGTTGACCTCGAATGCGATCTCGGCCAAGCGTTCGATGCCGCTGTCGGCAAATTCCAGGGTCACGCCTTCGGTGCAGAGCAGGGCAGTGTATTGCTTGCTCAACGCATGCTCGGGCTCGCTCAGGATGCGGCGGAAATCATCGGCCGTCAGCGCAGACAACTCGACGCGAATCGGGAAGCGACCCTGCAATTCGGCAATCAAGTCGGAAGGTTTCGCGACCGTAAACGCACCTGATGCAATGAACAGGATGTGGTCGGTCTTGACGATGCCGTACTTGGTCGACACCGCCGAGCCTTCAACCAGCGGCAGCAAATCGCGTTGCACGCCTTCGCGGCTGACACCGGCACCGCTGAACTCGCCGCGCTGAGCGACCTTGTCGATTTCGTCGATGAAGACAATGCCGTTCTGTTCGCAGGCCTCGATCGCTTGCGCCTTGATTTCCTCGTCGTTGACCAGGTTGCCGGCCTCTTCTTCCAGCAGCATCGGCAATGCCTGCTTCACGCTCACGTTGCGCTTCTGGCTGCGACTGCCGGCCAGATTCTGGAACATGCCGCGCAACTGGCTGGTCATTTCCTCCATGCCCGGCGGTGCCATGATGTCGACGCCGACGTTGACGGCAAGATCAAGCTCGATTTCACGATCGTCCAGCGCACCTTCTCGCAATTGCTTGCGCAGCTTCTGGCGCGTATCGGCATCGCGGCCATCGGGCACGGAAGGCTCGTTGGCAAAGCCGACACCTTGCCGACGCGGCAGCAGCGCATCCAGCACGCGCTCTTCAGCGCGATCCTCGGCCTGGCTGCGCACGCGTGTCTTGGCCTGATCACGAACCATTTTCACGGCGGCATCAGCGAGGTCGCGAATGATCTGCTCGACATCCTTGCCGACGTAGCCGACCTCGGTAAACTTGGTCGCTTCAACCTTGATGAAAGGCGCGTTCGCGAGCGTGGCAAGACGGCGTGCGATCTCGGTTTTTCCAACACCGGTTGGGCCGATCATCAAGATATTTTTCGGCGTCACTTCATTGCGCAGCGCAAGTGGCAACTGCATGCGACGCCAGCGATTGCGCAACGCGATCGCCACCGCGCGTTTGGCTTGATGCTGGCCGATGATGTAACGATCAAGTTCGTTGACGATCTCGCG
>JBATAQ010000341.1:0-5621 GCA_049661925.1 Dokdonella sp. | reverse complement strand
CTTCGTAGGTCAGCAGCGCATCGACGTAGAGCGGTGACACCTGGTCCAGCGTCACCGGATAACGCCAGACACCATCGGTATCGGCAAATGCGCGCAGCGGCGAATTGTCGCGGGCCAGCACCACTGTACCGCCGCCGCCTTCGCCTGGCAGGGGCAGGGGGAAGACGCGGTCGAGGACCACAAGGACGAATACGACGAAAAGCAGCGTCGCGGCGGCGACTGTCAGCCGCTTGCCGCGCCGTTCACCATTGTGTCCACGCGCCGTGAGTAATGCGGTCTTTTTGCGTCTTTGGGCTGGCATTCGATGCATCGTCGGCATTTTCCTACATCCCAATACAGGAAATTGTTCTCGTGGCATGTCCGCTGTCGTCGCCAAATCTCGTAACTGGTCCATGCGTACTCGCATCGCGGGGCGTAGTGCCAGCAACAATGATTTCAACTACCGGGAGGAAATTCGCCATGAAGCCACTCGCCTTGTCCATAGCCATCGCTGTCGCGTTGGCTGCCTCTGCCGCAGCTGATCGCGTTGAAGCGCAATCGGTTGCGGCTACCAACAACGCAAGCACCCCGCATCCCGTTGAGTTACTCGCGAACCAGTTGGGGATTGCAGCGTCCACATTGACCGATGTGCAGGAAAGCAATGAATACCTGCTGGATGGCCGCCAACTGCAACATGTGAAAGCACTCGATGCGGCCACCGGAGAGGCGGTCGGCGGTAGTTTCTATCGCGGGTCTGTTGTTGATGCGGACCAATTGCGGCAAGACTCTGAACGATTGTGGCGTTTCGCCCATGGCGCGATGACACCTGCATTGCTCAACTCACTGGACGATTCGCCCGCTGGGGAGGCGATGCTGGTCGACGTCTGGTTCGCGTTCGCGCCGCCCGATCACATCGCCAGTGGTGGTTCGCAGGATGTCCAGGGTACTACCGGCGTGTCGGTCGAAACTGACTCGCGCGCACTGACCGAAACGGAAATCATGCGACTGCCATCGGCTCCGCTGGGCGTTGAGAACGCGTCACCGACCGATGCTCAAAAGCAGGATATCGAGGTGAGGGACCCGGTTGAAACGGCCGCACGCAAGGCTGAAGCCACGGCTCGGCTTCAATCGGTCGAAGCGCAGAACCAGCTTCATATTGCCGAGATGCAGGCGGCGATGCAGGCACCGCGCCAGTCAATGCTTGATCGCCTCACCGCGGCTGGCGTCATAGTGATCTACGCTAGTGACATGGTGCCGTCCATCATCGTGAAGCTCAGCCGCGCGCAATTGGAGATTGTCGCGCGATGGAATGAAGTTGCCATCGTGGATCGCGCACTGATGACTGGCGGCGCTGAACTGGACGTCGCGCGCCCCGTCCACAATGTCTCTCCTGTCAACAACGCCGGATATAACGGTACTGGCGTGACGGTGGCCGTCGTTGAAGGTGGGCGCGTTTACTCGCTCAACCCGTGGCTGACGGTTTCGCAATCGCGCGACACCAGCATCGCGACGGTGGATCACACCACTGCGGTTGGCGGCATTATCGCCAGCAATCACAGCACCCATCGCGGCATGGCTAACGGAAGTACCCTGATCAGCGCAGATGGCAGTTACGGCGTCGCAGGCGCATTGGAAACGGCGGCGGACTGGGCTGCTGCGCGCGCCCAGGTGCTGAGCAACAGCTGGGGCTATGGCGATGACGCGACGACTGCGTTCAACGCATTTGATCGTCGCCTGGACTACATCGGTCGCGTCAATAACCGCCTGGTGGTGAAGTCGTCCGGCAACGCGGGTGTACCCAATTGCGGCCAGTCTCCTTCAACGGCGGGCTTGCCTGTTTCCAGCCCTGGTCGTGGCTACAACACCCTCACTGTCGGAGGTTTCAACGATGGTGGCACGTTGGACTGGGACAACGACACGCTCTACAACTGCTCGTCGTTCATCAATCCAGTGGGCGACAGCGCTGGGAGTGCGCATCAGAAGCCCGAAGTGGTCGCTTCTGCCGTCGGGATTACCAGCCTGGCCCGTACGACAAGTTCCACCAGCCCACTGTCGGGCGCCGGCACCGGCACCAGCTTCGCCGCACCATCCGTGTCGGGACTGGCGGCAGATTTGATGGAAGCGAATTCCCAACTGGCCAGTTCGCCTGTAGCGACGCGGACCATCGTCATAGCGGGTGCGAAGCGGAACATCGTCGGCGGCGCGCCGATCAGTGACCAGGACGGAGCGGGCGCAATCAATGGAACCGCATCCACGTTCACCACCGAAGTGGGTCCCTGGTGGTATGCAGGAGTGGACGGCACCAGTTTCCCGCGCAGCTACACCGTCTACGCGCGCGCCGGGCAGCGCGTTCGCTTTGTCATCAACTGGCTGTCCAACATCACCTTGAGTTCCGGCAACTATTCCAATGATCGGCTTCCAGCCGATCTGGACCTTCGCGCCTACCGCAGCAATGGTACGAGCGTCGCCTCGTCGACCAGCACGCCAAACGCTTTTGAAGTCGTCGACTTCATTGCGCCGGTCGATGACAACTACGAAATGCGCGTTACGTTGTTCGGCAGTTGGACGGGTGGCGCTGTCCCATTTGCGGCTGCGGCGAACCTGGACGGCTACCTGCTGCCGCGCGGTACATGGTGGTCGCTCAATACGCCGGCATCCCAGGGCATGTTCTTCGACATTCGGCCAGCCTCTGAGTACAGCGGCATCACCAATTACTGGCGTGGTGTCGGTTTGCGTTCGACCACCGCCGACAACGACTTGGAGCTTTACGACACGTCGTGGTTTGATGAGCCTGCCACAACCTCGAACAGCAACAACCGCCTGTTGCTTAGCAACTCGGCTGCACTGTCAGGGCAGGTGGATTTCGTGATGGTGGACGGCAATCATTGGCCTAGCAGCAAGCGCGAGTTTTACCGGGTCAATCAATTCAGTGGTTCGGGCAACTACACGACCAATGCCGCCAATATCATTTCCCTGCCTGATGCGGCGGGAACCTACGGCCCATACAGCCTTGATGCCAACAGTTCGTTGATCGTCGCCGATACATTTTTTGCCGCAAACAGCGAACGCCGCATCAGCCTGATCCCTGGAACGGGGGCCTCGACAGCAGATATGGGCATACGGCTGTTCCAGTCCAATGCTGCCGACTCGACCACCTGGAGTCGCGGATCGAGCCAGTCCGTTGCAGTCGGCGACAGCACGGGCGTTGGCCTTACCGAGCGCATCCGCTATCGCAACACGGCTGCTGCGGACTTTCTCGGCCTCGCCATCTACAACAAGACGGTTGGCACCTCGCCGTCGTTCTTCCTGCAAGTGACACCAAGTGCGATCTTCTCGCATGGATTCGAAAGCTTCTGACGTCAGAAGACCGGTGCGCCGGACGGCGCACCGGTCTTGCGGCATGCATGGCGTTGTACTGTCTTATGCCTACGGTTGCACCACCTGGATCGTTGCCGGCACGCTGCGGCCGATGCCGCGTTGCTCGGGTTTGTACATATCCGACACCTGCGGCGGGGGCACGATGAAGGTGCCGGGTGACACGGCGCGGACCAGATAGAACACTTGCGCGTTCTGCCCTTGCGACAACTTCAGTGCGGCCACGTAGCGGTCGTCGCGGAACTCCTCGTGGACCACGTCGGCGGCGCTGCTGCGGTCGTTCAATGTGATGCCGGCGACAACCACGTCAGCCCATTGCTCGGCATCGGTCAGGTTGAAGTTTTCGATTTCCAGACCACCCGGTAACAGGTCGACCAGCAGCGCATCGGGCATGGCCTGCTTGGCTTCAATGCGAATGCCGACGATCAAGGCCTCGCCCTCCTTGAGCGGTGCCGGCGTCCACGGCTTGCCGTCGAGAGTGTAGTAGTTACGCGTGATCCAGACCTTGCTGCGGTCTTCAGCCGGCGCCGTTTTCGGGATGCCGGCGACATCGATGTTGGCGTAAATCGGCAGCTCGCCATCGGGCGTCATGCTGACACCGCTGCGTAATTCGCTGAAGTTGAAGCTGCGACTCCAGAGCATGGCTGGATCGATCTCGTTCGTCGTCGCGCCCACGGAAACCGTTCCGCTGATTGCGTTGTCCGAGTTGTTGGTGTCGATCAGGGTCTTGCCCAGCCGCGCGATGGCGATCTGTTCCTGCGTGCTCAGGAAGTTCCAGCGATAGCCCCAACGTGCCGCTTGCGCATCGGCTTCGCGTTGCTCGGCCGAAACGCCGCGAGCGAGGTCGAACACACGGCCTTCGTAGTCGGGCTTGCTCATGTCGAAACGCTTGACCAAGGCAATCATCAGTGAGGTATCGCGCAAGTCCGAACCGTAGTCGCCGAGGTACCAAGGCCGTTCCACCTTCTTCGCAAATGCTTCCGCAACCGCTTTTTCGCCGCGCGGTGCATCGCCCATCAATTTCAGTGCAATGCCCAACTGGACCAGTGGCAGCGCGGTCAGCGACTTGCTGCGTTCGTTGTCGAACAGCGTGCGCAAGGTGCCGAGCGGTGCACGATTCACTCGTGCCAGCACGTAGGCCGACCAGGCCTGGTTGGCGAAGCGCAGGTGATCTGATTGCTCGTATCCATAGAACGGAAGGCCGCCCGAGAGCAGGTCGTCGTTGAGTCGCTTCAGCGATTTCTGCAAGGTTTGTTCGGGGACCAGGAAACCGTCGTCGCGTGCATCGAGCAGGAATTCGGTGACATACGGCGTCAGGTATTCGACAACCGAACTGTCGCCGCCCCACATCGAGAAGTGACCACTGCCAGCCTGCATCGACGCAATGCGTCCGATGGCGCCGTCGATCTGCTCCTTGCGCGTTTTGGCGTCCAACCCCGGCACATGCATGGCGTCGGCAGTTTTCTCTTCGAGCAGCAATGCCCCGTAGGCCTTGCTGGTGGTTTGCTCGACGCAGCCGTACGGGTATTGCAGCAAGCCCTTCAGCGCAGCACTGAAAGGCAAGGGTGGCAGGCGAGTAACGCTCATCTGCACGCTGATCGAATCGGCGATCAGGCCATCGAGCAAGCTGCCATCAACGCTGATCGGACCGCTCGCCGAGAGCGATCGTGATGAAGAACGCAACACGCTCGGCCAAGCCGCGCGCAAGGGAACCTCGAACTTGCGCTCGATGCGCAAATCAGCGCCCGAACTCGCCGTTACCGTGACGGTGCCAACGCCATATCCTTCCAGCGCCGTCAGCGGGAAGCTGAGCGTGGTCTTGGCGTTGTCGGCGAGCGTCACCTTGCGTTCGCCGTTCTGCACGCCAAACAACTTGTCGCCGCTGACCCTGACCGCGAACTCGCGATCCGTTCCGGAGAAGTTCTGCAGGTCGAGTGTGATCGTCGACGTGTCACCCGGCGCCAGCACGCGCGGCGTCGAGACTTCCGCAACCAGCGGTGCCCGAATGATGGTTTCGACATCGCTGCTGCCGTAGTGGTTTTCCGAATACACCACGGCGGTGACGCGCACGGTACCGTTGAAGTCAGGCACCTTCAGCGCGACGGTGGCCTCGCCCTTGTTATCCAGTTGTACCGCGCCCGAGAACAGGTCGACGGTGAGCACCTTCGCGGTCGGTCGTCGCGCTTGTGGCAGCGCATCCAGTGCGGCATCGCCACCCCAGCGCAAGCGGGCGAGGGCGCCTTCGAAACTCTCGATGACGCGGCCGT
>JBATAQ010000340.1:0-2318 GCA_049661925.1 Dokdonella sp. | reverse complement strand
GGCATGCAGCATATCGATCACGTTAGAACGTGGCGCGTATCGACAGCTTCACCGTGCGGGTCGGATCGAGGATGCCGTTGCCATTGATGTTGCCGAAGTTCGCGTTGGCATCGCCGGGGCCACCGCGCCAGGTGTCGTAGTCGGTGTAGTTGCGGTAGTTGAATACGTTGAGGACATCGATGCGGAAGCCCAGACCAAGGCCATCACCAAGATCGATATTCTTGCTCGCGGCAAGGTCAATCTGGCGTTGGCCGAATGTGCCCGACGGTACCAGTGGATCAAAACGGCAATGGTTGAAGTCGGCACCGTCAAAGCAATTGACCGCGTCCTTCGCGAACGGACTGGCATAAGTCGCCTTGCCCGAATAGACGACGCCCCAGGGGCCATCGACATTTGCCGTCACCACCAGCCGATGGCGCGGAATGTTCAATGCCCGCAGGAAGCCCTGACCGCTCGGGTCCGGGTAGTCGAAGACGTAGTGCTCATCGCCGTTGGCCGCGTTCAAGCGGTTTTCCTTGGCCTGGCTGTAGGTATAGGCCACCGTCATTGCCCAACCCGAGTCTTCCGTATACGGTTTTTCCAGTGACAGCAACACCTGATTGGTCTTGGATTCGATGCCGTTGTTGGCGATCAGCAGTGTACCGAAGCCCGGGATCCCGAAACCCCATGGCTGATTGCCCCAGGTGTAGTTCGGATTGTTGCGGAAGCTGCCATCCGGGTAGCGATTGCCGAGAGCGAAGTAGATGCCATCGTTCGCATTGATCCGTGACAGCGTTGCCGACGTGTTCCAGTCGGTGTTGGCCAGCGTGATCGTATTGCGCATGCCGATGCTGAACTGGTCGGAGTACGGTGTCTTCAGATTGTTGTTGATCAGGTTGATCTCGCCGCCGAGGTTCGGGTTAGCTGCGACCAACGGCGACAGATTCGTGGGGTCGTAGTAGCGTGGGTCGAACGCGATACAGGTACCGGTGCCGACCTCGCAGGGGTGGCGAGGCGTGTTGAACTGGAACTCGTAACTTGGGAACACGCCCTTGGAACGTTCCAGCGCCAGATAGTCGAACAGGTTGCGATCATACGATCGACCGGCACCACCAAAGATCACGTGACGCTGATCCTCGAACAGGTCATACGAGAACCCGAGTCGTGGCGCGATGGCATCCTTGAATGCTTTTCGATTACTGCCCGTGCTGATGTAGTCGTTGATGTCGTAGTCGGTATTCTGGATATTCGGCCAGGCCTGCAATGCAGCGACCAGTTCCTGCCGCGGCTTGAAGTTCAGATAGCTGGGCGTGCGCTCGTAGTCCCAACGAATGCCCAGATTCAAGGTCAGCTTGTTGTTCACCTCCCAATCGTCCTGGACGTACAAGCCAAGCTGCGAGTTCGCGCTCTCGACGTTGAGTGGTGCAGCACCAGGAACCAGATTGCCGAACTGGACACGGTTCGGCAGCGCAAAACCCTCATCGATATCGTAGAAGAACTGTGGATTACGCGGGTTCTGCTCGTAAGCGGTGATGTCGATTTTCTTGTACTTCAAGCCCATTTTGACGATGTGATTGCCGGCCCATTGCAGGCCGAACCAGGACAGATCGTCCTGGAAGCTGACGCCGTTCTGACCCTTGCGTTGGAAGTTCGCTCCGGAACCATAATTCAGCACCCCAGCGCGTGGATTGCCGTCGGACAGGCGTTCCAGGCGAATGCCATAGCCGCCGTCGGTAATTGGCTGGGGGTTGTAGAACGAGTCTTCGTAGGTGAGATGGGCGTCGTTGAGCCAGTCGCCAAACGTGTACTGATAGCGCAGATCAACGCGTTTCTCGTTGTTCTTCTTGTCGTTGCCGAATTGCACGGTATTGATGCCGCCGACGCCATCGCGCTGATGCTCAGTTCGATACTTGGCGGTCAGTTCGATCAAATGATCCTGTCCCGGCGTCCAGGTGATCTTGCCGAAGTAGAGGTCTTCGTTGAATGGAAGACTGGTCGGACCGACCAAGGCCTGCGCCTCGGCAGGCAACTCCGAAAGGGGTGTGGTTATGCGTTGCTGGACGTCCTCCGGACGCAGGATGTCCTTGGCTTCGTAAGAGAAGAAGAAGTGCAGCACGTCCTTGATGATCGGGCCGCCGAAGGTCAGGCCGTACTGCTTGGTCAGTGACTCCACCTTGTCCCCGGCAAACTCGGCTGGCCGCTTCGCGCGGTAGTCCTGGTCGGTGTAGTCAAGGAACACATCGCCGTGGAATTCGTTGGTACCCGACTTGGTCAGCGCAACGACGCCAGCACTGCTCAACTGGTCGTATTCGGCCTTGTAGTTCTGGGTGACCACCTTG
>JBATAQ010000339.1:0-1853 GCA_049661925.1 Dokdonella sp. | reverse complement strand
ATCCGTACCAGCCGATTGAACGCGAGCACAAGATCACTCGACAGATCCTGGAAGTGCTGCTGGAAACGCGGCACCCGCTGACCATCATCACCAAGAATTCGATGATCGAGCGCGATATCGACCTGCTCGCCGAACTCGCCCGACACAAGCTGGTGCATGCTTTCGTGTCGGTGACATCAGTCGACAACAAGCTGTCGAGCACGCTGGAGCCGCGCGCGTCGGCACCGCATCGTCGCCTGCAAACCGTCGCGAATCTCAATGCCGCCGGCGTGCCTTGCGGCGTGATGGTTGCGCCGATCATTCCCTTCGTCACCGACCAGTACATGGAACGCATCCTCGAACAGGCCGCAGCCGGTGGCGCCAATCGCGCCGGCTACACCATCCTGCGCCTGCCGTGGGAACTGAAAGACCTGATGCGAGAATGGCTGAACCTGCACGTACCCGACCGCGCCGAACGCGTGATGAGCAACATCCGCCAGATGCGCGGCGGCAAGGAAAACGACCCGAACTTCGGCAGCCGCATGCGCGGCGAAGGCGTCACCGCCGACCTGATCAAGCAACGCTTCATGATCGCCAGCCGCAAGCTCGGCATTAACAAGGTGCGGACCAACCTCGACCTGGATACGACTGCTTTCCAGCCGCCGCGAGTGGAGTCACCGCAGGCGTCGTTGTTTTAACATCGTATCGTTCGGAACCTGCATCGCTCGTGGTCGTTGTCGCTACGGATTCGAGTTCGTATTTCATATGCTCGCGTTTGTCGGATTGCCCATGACGTTGCTCCTCATGTCCAAGCACCAAAGTCGCGCAAGTTCACACTCATGCGAGTTTTAGCTTGACCGAAGTTCTGGCCGACGCGCAAGATACGAGTCAGTGTTACAGGTTACCGGCGTATTGGTAGAGTGGTTTCCATGCTGTTATTTTGAAAAACGTCCCATGCATCGATGAGTAAGGGGGGTAAATGTCAATTTGCGCGAGAATAGTTGCTGAACATGCCGGTGATATTGATGATCCTCAGAATGACCGCTGGAAGATCGTCTTTGTAGGAGTAATTGAAAGTACTAACGCACTTAGAGCACAGGAATGTTTCGGCTACGCCGCTGAAGTTAGTGAAAACGGCCAAGTCGAAAAGTGGCCATTTCTCCTCATGCCACCAAAAACAGATCGCAGTGGAATGTTAGATTTCGGTCCTAACTGCGACTATGAGCACGAAGAAGTAAATATATTTGAAAGAGCTATCGAGGTAGGCTCTCTCTTCACGCGTGGAGATCCTGCGGATGCCAGTACATACCGCATCGTAGCGATTACCCCTCAGGTTTAATTGGTTGGGTTTCCGCGATCTCCTGCGCATCTCGGCCGCATGGCAGTTTGAGGCCTAAACGATATGTTCAAGCCGCTGTCGTGACTCTAACTCTGCTTGCTCTGGCGTTGTGGGCCGCGTGTCCCACGATTGCGAGATTCGATACGCAACGTTCGCGCTAGATGGGTAAGTCAGCCTACTACCGAGCGGGTTCCGTGGTCGCTGCAACAACGACACCCACGCCGTTGCGCCGAAGATCGGGATCATTTGCTGCATGCAGGTTGGATCGTCGAGAAACAGCAGGATGGCGCCGACGACGGCTGGCTCTTCGCGTCTCGTCAGCAATTGAATTTTCGACAACCGCTCAGTGCCCGGCTTACATAGTCACGTTCTCGGCGCACGAAGCAGCGGGTAGACTGCGAAGTAATTGGAGGCAACAATGAATATCGCAAACTTGCGTGACCTACCCGTCGAACAGCGTCTCCACTTGGTCGAGGAGCTCTGGGACAGTATCGCTGTCGACCAACAGGCGCTGGCTCTTACGGACGAACAGCGT
>JBATAQ010000338.1:0-4390 GCA_049661925.1 Dokdonella sp. | reverse complement strand
CCGCACGACCGACCCGCCACGGGCGCATCCGTTGGCCCACGTTTCTCTGCGAGGAGAAAGAGCCTGTCCTCGGACTTGATCCGGGGATGGGGCGGCGGGCGGCAGCCCGGCGAAACGCTTGACCAGTCTGGCGACAGCCCACAACACCAAGCAGTTTTTCACTCGCCGTCGAGCGTGTTGGCTTCCAGTTGCACCAGTGCCGGCGCTACCTGCCAGATGCCGGTGTAGCGGTTGCTTGTATCGGCACTGAAACCGGCCAGCGCAGCCGGATGGATGCCGCCGCCGGAAATGCAGGCGAAATAGCCCGAACCGGGAGCGTTGAATGAGCGCGGGCCCTGGCAGCGAATCAAGTTCCGAAACCTTCTCCGGCACGTTTTCGGGCATCGAGCAAATCCTCGATATTGCTGAAATCACCCCAATTCGGCATGACCCATCGCCTGCATCTGTGCCGCTGACAGGTCGAGGTCGGTCGGATCTTCTTTCGCGCTACTGGTCATCAAGAAACCCCTTCCGTCTGGCTGGCATCAATGGTGGATGCGTTTGAACTCATGAATCAGCCAGAGCAGGCTCGATCCGATTTCGACCGGCGCTCTTCGCCTGGTACAGGCGTCGGTCCGCTTCAGCAAGCGCCTTGTCGACATCGGTGAACTCGTTCGCGTCCACCCAACCGATGCTGATCGTTGCAGTGACCGGTTGATCTCGCAGGTAGATGATTGGTGCGCCCGCCACACTACCGCGCAACGCCTCGAAGAGTCCTGCACTGGCCTCTCGCGGCTGCAGACTGATGAGTAAAAACTCTTCGCCACCGATGCGCGCGCACCACAGTCCACTTGCTTCGCGCATGCGTGATGCAAGTGCAACCAGAACCTGGTCGCCGGCCTGGTGCCCGTATTCGTCATTGATGCGCTTGAAATGATCGACATCCATCAGCGCGATGAACAACGCACCCTTGCCTTGTTGCGAGGCCGCGAAGCACTCTGCCAGACGGCGATCGGCGTGATGGCGATTGGGCAGTTCGGTCAAGCTGTCGTGCAGCGCCTGGTGACCCAACTGTTCAAGCAGCCGGGACTTTTCGTTGTCCGCCTGCTTGAGGGCGACTGCGCGGTCCTGTAGTTCGTGCGTGCGCGCATCGACCATCGCTTCAAGACGCCGCTCATTGCGTCGCAGTGCAGCGATTCGCATCGTGTACAAAAGCACCACGAGCAGGCTGGCACCGCCGAGAATCAGCACCTGGATCCAGCGCGTCTGAAGCCATGTGGCCTCGACCACAAAAGGCAAATCCAGCGATTTTCCAACGGTATGTTCAGAGCCATTGCTGGCCTGTGCATGCAGTACGTAATCGCCCGGCGGCAGATTGGTATAGCCGATACGCGCGTCGCTGACCGGCGCACCGTAGCCGCTGTCGAAGCCTTCCAGCCAGTGCCGATAGCGCAGTCCTTCGATGTCTGAAAACGCCAGTCCCGCAAGATCGAAGTCGATGCGCCGTGCGTCGGCAGGTACCCGCAGAGGCAGCGTGGTTTCCACTCCATCGACGCTGACACCTTCCACCGTCACCAGCACGGGCGGACGCGGCGGCAACGGGTAATCGGCCGGCTGCAGATGGCTGACGCCATTGGAGGTTGGAATCCACAGGCTGCCGTCGCTGGCCAAGATGCCTGCCGACGCCGTGCCGCCGTTGCACTGGGTTGCGGTCAATCCCTGGTCGGCCGTGAACAGTGTCGGGTTGACGGTCGTGGCGGTGCCTTCAAGCACGGCATTGATCGCCTGCCGTTCGACGCGAGCCAAGCCACGATTCGAGGTCAGCCAGAACGCGCCTTCTCGATCAATCAACAACCGAAACAAGGTGTCGCTTGGCATTCCCTGAGCACGGGACAAGGTCGAAAATTTCCCTTCGTGCATGTGCAGCAGACCGGCGTCGGTCGCCAGCCAGGCGTTTTCTGCATCTTCGAACTGGAGGTCGAACGTGTCCAGAGCCGGATAGCCGACGGACTTGTCGAAGACACGTACTTCGCCGTCAACCGCGCGATGCGCCAGCCCGATCGCCGTGCCAATCCACAGGCTGCCGTCGGGCGCAAACGCCAGGCTGAGGATGAAATCAGGTGCCGGTTTGGGAAAAAGGTCAACCACCGCTCCCTTGCCATCAACGTAGTGGACCAGGCCCTCGGATGTGCCGAGCCACATGCTGCCGTCTTCATCAAACAGGAACGTGCGAACGGAAAGCTGATGCAAGCCCGTGCTGCGATTCAAGGACGCCACAACCTTGCCATCGCGCATCCGAGTGACACCGGCGTCGTAGGTGGCTATCCACAGATCGCCTCGGCCATCGAATCGCAGTGCCGTCACACTGCTCGAACCCAGTGCGCTTGCGCCCCACTGCGCGATCAGTTGTCGATTGCGATATTGATACAAGCCGCCACTGCTGCCGATGTAGATATCGCCATTGGCTGCCTCGGCTATCGTGCGTGCGTAGGCGTTATCCAGCCCTTGGGCAACGCCGAAGCGCTCAATGCCGGTTTCGACCACCTGCGACAGCCCACCGTTGCTGCCAACCCAAAGGTTGCCTTCGCGATCAAAGGCAAGCGACAGCACGCGCAGGTCTGGCAGGCCCTCGGCGATACCGAGCTTCTCGATCAAGGCGACACGATCTTCTGCATCAAAAGTGGCCCGATACAAACCCGAGGACTGTGTTCCGAACCAAAGCCGGCCTTGCGAATCGCCAACCATGGCCGAGATCGACACCGGCTGCATGGCATCGGGTAGCTCGACGGTTCGCAGATCATTTCCCAGCAGCTCGCGCAAGCCCTCATCGCCCCCGACAAGGATGCGCCCACTGGCTACCAACACCGACCGCGTTTGCCCATCGCCGAAGTTTTCGATGGCACCCGATTCCGTGTCGACGCGTTGCAAACCGAGGTGCGTTGCCAGCAGCAAGCGTTCCTGCGCGTCGAAGGCCATGCCGAGCACGCGCCTGGCCGGATCCCCGATCCGCCGGACGCCGGCTTCATCAATCACCTGGACGCCGTGGTCAGCCGTCCCGGCGTAGACGCGCTGGCTGGAATCCGAAGCCAGCGTGAGAACCTGATCGTCGACGATATCGGCATCTCCCAGCAAGCTGGTCCATTGCCCATCACGCTCGCGCACGACGCCATCCGTGCTTTGCCCAAGCCACAAGCCGCCATCGCGCGCCGCGAGCAGCGAGCGCACGCCACCGGCGGAAAGCTGCGGCACGCTGGAAGGGTCGAACACCTTGAACGTGCGCCCGTTGAAGCGCGCCACGCCGTCCCAGGTTGCGGCCCACAAATAGTCATCCCGAGTCTGGGCGATGGCATGCACGGTGTTTTGCGGCAGGCCATCATCGACATCGTAGTTGCGTACAAGGACGCTATTGAGCGCGCGTTCGACGATGGGCCGCGAAGTGCCGGCTGCCAGCGCTGGCGTTCCGACCATCGACAAGAAAAGCAGAACAAACGCCCACGATCGCTGGCGGATCGATTGATGCCACTCACTTGCAGCGTTGGTGCGCTCGGCAAATCCCCAAATCACGCTGTCGCAATCTCCACGTCGATCAGACAATCACATCGGGCTTGCAACACCGGGGCAATCCTCGGTGCGTTGGTGATTCGGCTGCCGAGTTTCGGCGATTTCGGGCGTCGACACGCGATTCCGATCTCATCGGCGTTAGTCATCGTTTCTGCAGGCCATCAAATGCTATCAGCTTGGCGCGTGCCGCCACCGGCAGCGACTTGTTCATGACGCCGGGCTCGATGCTGATTTTCAAGCGATGCTTCGAGAAAGCCGGCGTGCTGATCGCGGGCCCTTTGCCTTTTGCGCTGACTGAACGTACCGACCACGAAGAAGCCGCATGACGAATTCGAGAAGGCCGATCACGCGTTATTGCTCCAGACGGTTCGGCAATCGAGGTCCATTCGGATCACAGCACGAGCCCGTGCACTTCTCAAACAAGGAACACCCCATGAAGATCAAGATTCTTGCAGCTGCTCTCAGCCTTTCCATGATGCTCGGCGCCAGCGCCATGGCCGCATCCAACCCGATGGTTGGCGGATCGGCCAGGTTGCCGACCAAGGACATCATCGACAACGCCGTCAATTCAAAGGACCACACCACCCTGGTCGCCGCCGTGAAGGCTGCTGGCTTGGTTGAAACCCTGAAGGCACCGGGCCCGTTCACCGTCTTCGCTCCAACCAACGAAGCGTTCGCCGCGCTGGCGGCAGTTGATGACGGAAATACTCTACGCTTGCACGATCTTTCCAAGCACAAGGGAAACAAATGAAAACGCAAGTTCAAGCTCGAACGGTCACCGTGACCATCGCCGGTTTATTGGCGCTTTGCCTGGCAAGTACGTCTCACGCGAACCCGACCGAGCTGGCCG
>JBATAQ010000337.1:0-11500 GCA_049661925.1 Dokdonella sp. | reverse complement strand
ATCGGCAACCGCCGCTACTACGACTGGTTGGGTCTGCGCGGCATCAAACCCGACGCGCCTGATCTCGACCTCTACACGCAACCGGGTCGCAGCGTGATGCTGAAACTGAGCGCGGACTGGTGACAGTCTTCGGACGCGGGTGCCACTCAGGCTTCAAAGCCTGACAAGAAGATGATGTCGTAGGGAGACTCGTAGGCACCGACATCGCAGCGTGCCACGCCGTCTCCATCGCCGTCCTGCGGTCGCAACTGAAAACGCGCATCGCGTGGTTCGCACAGACTGTTCATGCTGATGCTGTCGATCACCGCGCTGCCACTGAAGCGCAACACGCCGATCTCGCCGGGTCGCTCGTCGACGGTGACGCTGCCCAAGGGCGTATTCGGCAGCGCGCCAGTAGCCAGGCTGCTGCAACTGGTATCCGAGAAAAGGTTGGCGTTGACGAAGCCAGGGGTGGGTAGCGAGAACGCGCCCGTACAGGCGGTTCCGAAGACCGTAGGGGCAAGCAGGTTCGCCCGAAAGAAACTGACATCGGGCGTACCGATGAACGCCAGGTGGGCGCCCGCAGTGGCATCCGCGTTGTAGAACGTGTTGTTCGATGCACTCAGGCTGGTGCCCGAATTCATCAAGACCGCGCCGCCCTGCTCAAGCACACTGCTGTTATAGAACGTCGAATTGGCCAAGGTGAGGTAGACGTCGATCGTCGTGCCGCTAGGCCGTCGCGCATAGATTGCGCCACCGTAGTTGGCCGAATTGCCGCGCAGGTAGCTGCGCACGATCTGCGTGGAACAGTTGGTGCAGGCGATATGCACCGCGCCGCCGAAACCGAAGTTGGGGCTGGCTGGCGACGCACCGTTGAATCGAAAGGTGGATTCCGTGATGGCGTGGAACGTGCCCGTACCGCCTAAATAGAGCGCACCTCCCGTTCCGCCGCCATTCGCGCTGACAGTCCCGTTGCTTTCGAACAAGGTTCGCAGCGCGCTGAAGTTGGTCGTCGTGAAGACAGCACCGCCGTCGGACTCGCCCACGTTCGCGGTGGCCGTCGCCGTGTTGCCGATCATCTGGCTGTCCACCAGCGATACCGAACCGCCAGTACTGGCCCAGTAGATCCCGCCGCCGCGAACCAGGTTGGTCCCGCTCACTTTGCAGTTGTTGATGGAGACGCGCGTGGCAGTCAACACCGCGCTTTGCATGTTGGCGCTGCTGACATGGATGCAGCCACCACCTGATTCGTCGGCGAAGCCATTCTGCAGTGTCAGGTCGCTCAGTTCGAGTCGAGCCGTTGTGTTGCCGAGGCGCAGGATGCTGTAAAGCGATTGCCCGTCAATGCGCGGCGTCCTCGTTCCGCCGGTGATCGTCAGACTGTTCGCCCCGAGCACAGGAAGATTGCTGCCGAGAGAAATCTGGCCGTTCACGGGAAATGCGGCAGAGAAGGCGATGGTATGCGTGCCGTTTGCAGGGGCATTCGAGTCGAGGATGGCTTGGCGAAACGAGCCTGCTCCGGTGGCTGCGGTAGTAGTGACGGTGTATGTCGCCGCGTGCGCATTGGCAGTGAGTACAGCAAGGAACAACGCAATCAACAGAATTCGCATGATCGATCTCCTCGGATCTGGTCGGGCAGCGATGTGGTCGACAGTTGCGGCGGCTTGCGGCATGCCGCACGAATCGGGACTGACGACGCGAGACATCCAAGGATCGTACACGATGAGCCAATCGCGACACCGGCACGACCAGCTCGTTGGCGCTCAACGATGATGAAGACTGGATCAGGTAACTGGCGGAAGAAAATCGTCAGACGATCTCACGGCATGCGCGACATGCGCGTTGCAACTATCCATTGCGGCATTCGCGCTTTCGCCCCTACGATGCGCAATGCTGCTGATGATCGACAACTACGACAGCTTCACTTTCAACCTGGTGCAATACCTGGGTGAGTTGGGGCAGGACGTGAACGTGATACGCAACGACGCGTTGAGCGTGGCCGAAATCGCTGCACTTGCTCCGGAGCGGATTGTCATCTCGCCGGGACCCTGTACGCCAAACGAAGCCGGCGTGTCGCTGGACGTCATGCGCGAGCTTTCCGCAACGATTCCGATATTCGGTGTCTGCCTGGGTCATCAGTCATTGGGCCAGGCATTTGGCGGAAAGGTGGTTCGAGCGCGCCAGATCATGCACGGCAAGACCTCGCCGATCCATCACAACAACAGAGGTGTGTTTCGCGGACTACCGAGTCCGTTCGAGGCAACCCGCTACCACTCACTGGTCGTCGACAAGGCATCGTTACCGGATTGCTTCGAAGTGACCGCGTGGACGCAAAACGATGACGGCAGCATCGACGAGATCATGGGCCTTCGTCATCGCGAAACGGGCACGGAGGGTGTGCAGTTTCATCCGGAATCGATCCTGACCTGCCACGGTCACGATCTCTTGCGCAACTTTCTCGGCCAGCCGATTTCGCTGACGGCAGTAGCCTGATCAGGCAGCGAAACGCGTGACGCATCGGCGTCGCTGTTGCATCATTGCCGACCCCGCACGGAACCCGACATGCCGATCACGCCGCAACAGGCGCTGCAGCGCACGATTGAACATCGCGAGATCTTCCACGACGAGATGGTCGAGCTAATGGGCCAGATCATGCGTGGTGAGGTATCGCCCGTGTTGCTCGCCTCGCTGTTGACCGGCCTGCGCGTAAAGAAGGAAACAGTCGGCGAGATTGCCGCTGCCGCACGAGTGATGCGTGACTTGGCAACGCCGGTGCTGACGCCGAAATATCCACACTTCGTCGATATCGTTGGTACCGGTGGCGATGGCTCCAGCAGCTTCAATATTTCAACCGCATCGATGTTCGTGATCGCGGCAGCCGGTGCGCGCGTCGCCAAACACGGCAATCGCAGCGTGTCGTCGAAATCCGGCAGCGCCGATGTGCTGGAAGCGTTGGGCGCGAGTATCGACCTCGACTCCCAACGCGTCGCCGACTGTATCGAAGAGATCGGCATCGGCTTCATGTACGCGCCCAACCACCATCCGGCGATGCGCGCGGTAGCGGCTGTGCGCAAGGAGCTGGGCGTGCGCACCATCTTCAACATCCTAGGGCCCCTGACCAATCCGGCCGATGCGCCAAACATCTTGATGGGCGTGTTCCACGAAGACCTGGTCGGTATCCAGGTGCGCGTGTTGCGCGAACTGGGCGCAGAACATGCAGTGGTCGTGTATGGCCGTGATGGGCTTGACGAACTCTCGCTGGGCGCGACCAGTCTGGTCGGCGAACTGCGCGACGGCGTTGTACGCGAGTACGAAGTGCATCCCGAAGATTTCGGTCTGTCGATGGCATCGACTCGGCAACTCGCCGTTGCCGATGCCGGCCAATCGCGCGATCGTGTGCTGGAAGCGCTCGACAATCGCGCTGGTGTTGCGCGCGACATCGTCGCCTTGAATGCCGGGGCTGCGTTGTACGCGGCGAACCTGAGCGATTCAATTGCCGACGGCGTCGTGCTAGCGAGCGAAACCATCGGCAGTGGTGCGGCGCGCGCCAAGCTCGACCAGTTCGTGACGGCTACGCAACGTCTCGCAGCCGGGTAGTTCGCATCCAATGTCCGACATTCTGCAAAAAATTCTGGCGCGCAAGGCCGAGGAAGTGGCCGAGCGAACGGCGAGCGTTCCGTTGTCTGATTTGCTCGCGCAGATTGCAGACTTGCCACCAACGCGAGGCTTCGCGGCAGCGCTGGAATCGACCATCGGCAAAGGGCGCGCCGCGGTGATTGCCGAGGTGAAGAAGGCCAGCCCCAGCCAGGGAGTAATCCGGGCTGATTTTGATCCGGCTGCGATTGCACGAAGTTACGAATCGGGCGGTGCGAGTTGCCTTTCCGTCCTCACCGATGCCGATTTCTTCCAAGGCAGCGAAGCGTTCCTGCAACAGGCACGCGCGGCTTGCGCCTTGCCGGTGCTGCGCAAGGACTTCACCATCGATCCGTACCAGGTTTACGAGGCACGCGCGATCGGTGCCGACGCCATCCTGTTGATCGTCGCCGCGCTTGACGATGCCAAATTGCTTGAAATGGCGTTGATTGCGGCCGAGCTCGATCTCGATGTGTTGATCGAAGTCCACGATGAAGAAGAACTTGAACGGGCGCTGGAAATTCCTGCGCCACTGATCGGCATTAACAACCGCAACTTGCGCACCTTCGAGGTGTCGCTGGAAACGACATTGCGAATGCTGGATCACGTTCCACGCGATCGCCTGCTGGTCACTGAAAGCGGCATTCACGCGCGTGCCGATGTCGAGCGAATGCGTCGCGCTGGAGTGAACGCGTTCCTGGTTGGCGAAGCTTTCATGCGCGGCGACGATCCGGGCGCGCAACTCGCCAAGCTCTTTCAGGACGCGTGATCGGTGGCAGGATCGAATCGGCGCGTCGCGTCAGCGGTCGCCATGAACAAGACAGACGTCGATAGTGACGATTGCGGCGGCCGCGAAACATGGCGAGCGCCTGATCTACCGGTACCTGATGCGACCGAAGTGAAGGAACCTCGCATCGTCCTGTTCGACTTCGACGGCGTGCTGGTCCACGACGATCTGTTTGAAAGTTTCCTGCGCAACCGCTTTCGTCGCCAGCCTTGGCGTTTGCTGCCCGCGTTGCTGTTGCTGCCCATCGTGTTGTTGTTGCTGATCGTTCCGTTGGGTCGCCGATTGCTGATCACGTTGTTCGTGCGGCTCGGCGTGCTGGGCAGTGGCATCGCAACGCTTGAACCTGAACTTGAACGATGGGGCCGCAAGCGAGCGCGTTTGCCCGGCGTGGTCGTCCGCGATGGTGTGCTGGCGTTGCGACGTCATGTGGCCAGCGGTGATCGCGTGGTCGTCGTAACCGGCTGCGAACAAGGTTTGGCGCACAGCCTGCTCGACGAACTGGCGCTGGGCGATATTGAAATCATCGGTTCGCGACTGCGCGACGGCTGGTTCGGTGCAAGGCCTTTGCGCCACGTCATCGGTCGGCGCAAGATTCCGGCGTTGGCCGATCATGGAATCCACGCGCCGTGGGCGGTGGCCTACAGTGATTCGTCGCGCGATACGCCGATGCTGAAAGGCGCGGCGCAAGCCATCCTGGTCAATGTCGATGCGCGGAGCCGCAAGCGCATCGAACGTCGCCTCGGCAGGAAACTGGTGACGGTCAGCTGGCGCTAGTCGCGCGTACCCAGTAACACGATCGTCTTGCCTGAAGCGGTGATCATGCCGCGCTCTTCCAGTTGCTTCAGCACGCGACCAACCATCTCGCGTGAGCAGCCAACGATGCGGCTGATCTCCTGCCGCGATATGCGAATCTGCGTACCTTGCGGATGGGTCATCGCATCCGGCTCTTCGGTCAGGTCCATCAGCGTGCGCGCGACTCGGCTGGTGACATCCATGAAGGCGAGTCGGCTGACCTTGCGGTTGGTGTGCAACATGCGCGTGGCCAACTGGGTGCCGATCGCGAACAGCAACTTCGGGCACTCGTTGCGCAGCGGTCCTTCGAACAGCTTGAACAAGCGCTCGTAGCTGATTTCGGCAAGGTCGCAGGCGGTACGCGAACGCACGACGACCTCACGCTGGCTGGTCTCGACGAAGATGCCCATTTCGCCGATGAACTCACCGGGATTGATGTAGGCGAGGATCAGTTCGTTGCCGTCCTCGTCTTCCGACGACACGGTCAGCGAGCCGCTGATGATGTAGTACAGCGTGCCCGCCGAATCGCCGGGCCGCATGATGGTCGTCTTGGTGGGGTAGCGGCGACGATGACAGGCAGCGAGAAATGCATCGATCGCCGAGCGGTCGAAATTGAGCTGGTCCGGTGCAATGAATTTGGGGCTGCTGTTCTGCAGCGGATAGCGCAATGGCACGCTGTTCATCGTTCATAACCCCCACAATCGAAATCAAAGTTTCAGGACTCGGCAACTGGCCCTGCGTCCGCAAATTGAATGCGTCCATGCGATCCGCCTGGCGCAGAGGCGTGCAGACAATCTAACATCCATCTTACACAGGCAAACCAGCGATAGGCACGCTCCTGACTTTGGGCCGCCGTGAACGCTGGCCTGGCCGCCACAGCGGACACGGTTACATCACCTCGTCGATTCCTCCATAATCGCCGCCCTTCCGCAGCCGAACGAATCGAGGATCATTGCATTGGTCAAGCCTATCCCACGGCTGCGTCTTCAGGGTTTCAACAACCTGACCAAGGCGCTCAGTTTCAACATCTACGATATCTGCTATGCGGTGTCGGGAGAGCAGCGTTCGCGCTACATCGAGTACATCGACGAACAGTACGACGCGGATCGCCTCACCAAGATCCTCACCGACGTGGCCGACATCATTGGTGCGAATATCCTGAATGTCTCCCGTCAGGATTACGATCCGCAGGGTGCCAGCGTGACCATCCTGATCTCCGAAGAGCCCGTGATCGAGAAGATGAGCCGCGACATGATTTCCGGCGCGATGGTCGCGCACATGGACAAGAGCCATATCACGGTCCACACCTATCCGGAAACACATCCGCACAACGGTATCGCCACCTTCCGTGCGGACATTGACGTAGCGACCTGCGGCGTCATTTCGCCATTGAAGGCGTTGAACTTCCTGATCGACAGTTTCGAGTCCGACATTGTCATCATGGATTACCGCGTACGCGGCTTCACCCGCGACGTGAAGGGCAAGAAGCACTTCATCGACCACAAGATCAACTCGGTGCAGGAATATCTGGCCCGCCACATCCGCCACAAATACGAGATGTTCGACGTCAACGTGTACCAGGAAAACATGTTCCACACGAAGATGCACATCAAGGATTTCGACCTTGATACCTACCTGTTCGAGGCGACCGCCGACGAATTGTCGTTCAAGGAACGCCAGCGGATCGAGTCACTGTTGCGGCGCGAGATCGAGGAACTGTTCCACGGTCGCAACCTGACCTGATCGCTCGCTGTTCGCCGAACGAACCCGCATCTTTCATGGTGCGGGTTTTTCTTGCCGGTGCGAAACTCGCGAGTATCGTTATCAGATGCGGTAGGCGACGGCCCGCATCACGTGCGCCGCGCCACGCATCAGCGCAGTCACTGGCGCGGGAAGGGCAATGCCACCGGCCGCTTCGGCCTGCTCGGCGTGTCGTGCTTCGTCGGCCTTCATTTGCTGCACGATCGCCCGACTGGCTGCATCGTGCTCGGGCAATTTCTGCAAATGGCCGTCCAGATGCGCTTCGACCTGGCGCTCGGTTTCGACCACGAAACCAAGGCTGACCGAATCGCCGACCAGTCCGGCAACCGCGCCAATCGTCCACGCGCCGCCGTACCAAAGCGGGTTCAGCAAGCTCGGCCGGCTGTCGAGTTCACGCAGGCGCTGCCCACACCAGGCGAGATGGTCGGTTTCTTCCGCAGCCGCATCGAGCAGGTGTTTGCGGGTAGCAGCATCGCGAGCGACGAATGCCTGGCCGAAGTACAAGGCCTGCGCACAGACTTCGCCAACATGATTGACGCGCATCAAGCCCGCGCTCTGGCGACGTTCGGCGTCGTCCAGCGGTGTCGTTGATTTGATGCCTCGCGCCGGCGATGCACGCGTGGCGACCGGCGCCGGTTCGAAGACGGCAGCAAGCGAGCGCTCAACCTCGCTGATCAATCGATCCAGTCGACTCAAACTTCGCAGGTTCATGGCATCTCCAGTTGTTGCGCGAGCAGTGTAAGTGGATGCAGCACGTGCACTTCGCGGTCGCGTTGTCGCAGTCCGTTGCCAAGGTGGATGCGACAACCGATGTTGCTGGTCAGCAGCAGGTCCGGCGATTGGCCATCGAGCTGATCAAGGCGCTCATCGCGCAACTGATCGGCAATGTCGGGATGCTCGATGTAGTAACTGCCAGCCGCACCACAGCAACGCGGCTGCGTAGGCAGGTCCACCACCGTCAGCCCCGGAATTCGTGCCAGCAAGGCACGCGTCGCATCGACCGAATGCGCGCCATTGACCTGACTGCATGGCAGGTGCAGAGCGGCTCGCTGGTTCAAGGGGCGAAAGCGCAACGATGCCAGCGCCGGATCGTTCGCGATTCGCTGCGCCGCATCAACGACGCGCAGACCTTCGTCATTCGCCGAAGCTCTCCCTTCGTCGTTCCCACAACCTCTCCTCTCGCCATTCCCGCGTAGGCGGGAACCCATTTGCTCTTCTGTAACGTCCAACAAGCCAATGGGTTCCCGCCGACGCGGGAATGACAAAGGGTTTTTTTGCAGCGCGACGGTGAGCGCGCTGTAACAACCACTCGCGCTGACCACGACTTCCGTCGCTCTCAACGCTGTCAGCGCTGTCAGCGCATCCCTTGTCCGCGCGACAACTTTCCCGGTCGCGTCGGCGTGACCCGCATGGCGCGGCAACGCGCCGCAACACAGGGTTTCGGCTGATGTCAGCACGCGATGGCCAAACGCTTCCAGCAGCAATCGAGTCGCGGCCAGCGTGTCTCGGTCAAACGCACTGGCGACGCAACCTTCGAACAGAGCAATCGTTTGTGCGTTTTCACCCGTGGCCCGGATCGAGGTCTGTGCCGAATGGCGAGTCTCTCGAAGAGCGCGCGGTGCCGGCGGCATCGATGTCAGCAATCGACGCAGCGAAGATGATTGCGGCAACACACACGCCAGCACCGGCAACCACCGCGCGGCGGCGATGAAGTTCGCCACCCGAGCAAGCCGTGCCAAAGCGACCGGATACGCCGCCAGCCGATGCATCAGCGTTCGTTGCTGTCTTGCCGGCTCAATCAGCGCCCGCGTTTGCACCAGCAGGTTCTCGTACTGAACATTGGAAGGACACGCTGTCTCGCAGGCACGACAGGCAAGGCACTGATCCAGATGCTTCAACACCGACTCGCTGACAGGAATCGCCCCGGTCGCCACCGCCTTTGCCAGCGCAATGCGACCGCGCGGCGATTCCGTCTCGTCCTGAGCCAGCGCATAGGTGGGGCAATGCGGCAGGCACAGCCCGCACATCACGCATTGGTCGGCCAGTTCAACGACGGCCTCGGCATTGGCCGCTGGTCTCATATAAAGATGCTATCATCCTCCGGCTGCGCCACCGACTTTGTCCGGAAGGTCGCTGAGGGAGCGTCGAAACGGTCAAAACGCCTTGCGTTGCTCCGTTTTCACCCCTACAATTCCGCCCCTTTCTTTGAACCCGTGCCCGCTGTCGGGGCATCAACAGGCTTTTTCCATGAAGACCATGAGTGCCAAGCCCGAGACAGTCCAACGTGACTGGTTCGTGGTCGACGCCACGGACAAGACGCTTGGTCGTCTCAGCTCCGAACTTGCTTTCCGCCTGCGCGGCAAGCACAAGCCATCGTTCACGCCGCACGTGGACACCGGTGACTATTTCGTCGTGATCAACGCCGAGAAGATCGCCGTCACCGGCAACAAGCTCAACGACAAGATGTACCACCGTTTCACCGGTTACATCGGCAACTTGAAGACGACGCCGCTCAAGGATCTGCTTGCAAAGCACCCAGAGCGCGTTATCGAGATCGCCGTCAAGGGCATGCTGCCGAAGAATCCACTGGGCCGCGCGATGTTCCGCAAGCTCAAGGTCTACGCCGGCTCCGACCATCCGCACACCGCCCAGCAGCCTCAGGCGCTGGACCTCTGATCGACAAGGCATAGTCAATGGCGATTCAACAGAATTACGGCACAGGCCGTCGCAAATCTTCCACCGCCCGCGTGTTCCTGCGCAAGGGCAGCGGCAGCATCGTGGTGAACGAAAAGAACCTCGACGAATTCTTCGGTCGCGAAACTTCGCGCATGATCGTGCGCCAGCCGCTGCAACTGGTTGAAGCTGCCGACAAGTTCGACGTGTTCTGCACCGTCGAAGGCGGCGGCATGACCGGCCAGGCTGGCGCGATTCGCCTCGGCATCTCCCGCGCCTTGGTCGAATACGACGAAAGCCTGAAGTCCCCGCTACGCAAAGCCGGTTTCATGACCCGCGATGCACGCGAAGTCGAACGCAAGAAGGTCGGCCTGCGCAAAGCACGCAAGGCGACGCAGTACTCCAAGCGTTGATCGAACCGCATCCGCCTTGGCGGGTGCATCGGTCACCGGACCGTCAGCCAGCGGATCTATCCTTCCGCTGTGGTCCACAGTCATTGGGGGATCGTCTAATGGTAGGACAACGGTCTCTGACACCGTTAATCTAGGTTCGAGCCCTAGTCCCCCAGCCAACCGGACTTCCCGAGACGTTTCAGGAAGTCCCAAAGAAACAAAGAACCCCGCTAAACGCGGGGTTCTTTGTTTTCCAACTGCGCGGCAACTCCGCCAACCTTGTCACTCCTGTGAAGACATACCGCTTTGCGTGAGAATTTTGACGTCGCGCGTCTCAGGCTTGGGCGTACGTTGCTTTCGTCGATCTTCCGGTGGGAACGACTCATGTTGGCGACAGCGTCGCACGCCAAAATCCTCGTCATTCCTGCCTTCGCACACTGCTGTTCGGAATAATTCTGCTTGACTGAGCGCACCCAAACCTACTCGTTTCCCCGGCGCAGGCCGGCGTCCAGTGGACGACGGCTTCTGGCGCTTGGGGGCTGTCGAGACAGCCGCGCAGCAGACGAAGATTAGACGAAGATTGCCAACAGCATCTACCCACTGGACCCCGGCCTGCGCCGGGGAAACGAAATCGCGGAAGGTGCCACGCTCGATCGTTGAGTCGCCCGTTCCCGAAATGGACGAAGAGCAATGAAAAGCGACGAAGACCAATCGACGCAAGGGGGTCCACGAGCGCCATCACTTTATTCCGCTCACTGCTGTCCGGAATAATTCCGCTTGATTGAGCGAAGCGCTTTCGGCGACTCATGGTTGGGGTCTGCGCACCGAAACCCATTCGTTTCCCCGGCGTAGGCCGGGGTCCAGTGGACGACGGCTTCTGGCACTCTTTTTGGGGGCTGTCGAGACAGCCGCGCATCACAGGAAGATTGCCAACAAGATTTACCCACTGGACCCCGGCCTGCGCCGGGGAAACGAAATTGTGGAAGATTGCCAACAACTTCTACGCACGCGACCCCGGCCTGTGCCGAGAAAACGAAATCGCGGAAGGTGCCGCGCTTGATCGTTGAGTCGCCCGTTCCCGAAATGGACGAAGACCAATCGCCGCAAGGGGGGCCACGAGCGCGGTCACTTTATTCCGGACAGCAGTGTGCCTTCGCACGAATGACGAATGTGTCGAGTCTGGCCGCCTCAGGGATTGAAGTCTCCCGCGGGGCGAAGGCAAAACCGACATCGACATCAGACATCGCACTCAGCGCGTGACCACTCGCTTGTACATCTCTGCGATCTGCGACGCACTGCGTTCAAGGCTGAACTCGTCGCGCCAGCGCGCCAGGCCTGCTGCGCCCATGCGTTCGCGACGCGCGGGCTCGCGGATCATGCGTGTGAGTGCGTCGGCGAGGGCGACCGCGTCGCCCGCCGTGACCAGGTCGCCGGTTACCCCGTCGGCAACCACGTGGCCGACACCGGAACCTGCAATCGCGCT
>JBATAQ010000336.1:0-5441 GCA_049661925.1 Dokdonella sp. | reverse complement strand
CGACCGCGCTGACTATACGAAATTGAAGTCTTTCCACCAATATTGATTAAAACATTCTCTTGCCCGCGAAGGCACTTCGTTGGAACGGCATCTCGCATGTTCAACAGAATCGACTCTGCCAAATTGGCGCAATTATTCCCGCAATATCTATAAACCCGTATAGAAGATTTCTCTTTTATCATTTTCTCAGAATAATAATATGTACCTGTTCTGTTTACAAAGAAACTTTCTATATACTCCGATGAACGCAGCGCCGCCCGAATCTTTTGAGCAGATCCAAGAGAGCTATTATTTGCAGATACTAAGCAAGGCGCGGCGAGACTTATCGCACACAGTAGTATGGTTCTCACTAGCATTCCTTAGTACTCGTCGGCGAGCAAGCGGTAACTGTTCCTTTACTATCTTGATACCTAGCGCGCGATGGCTCACCAAGCTCCTTTGCCATCTTGCCTTCGACGGCGGTCGCTCTCTTTTCCTCAGCCGGCACCTTGTAGCCCCCCGATCCATTCGGCGGACTATCTAACGAGCGTTTGAATTCCGCAGTACCCACGCGGTCGTGCTCCGCAGCGTGACTAATCTCATGCGCCCCTCCGAGAGAGGGCGATTGAATTTCTCCGCGTGCGCTATCAACACGCAATCCTTCGGTGGGGTTGATAGTAACCTTTTTACCATCGAAATCGTATCCAGTTGGTTTGCTCTTATCGATAGATATTCCATATTCTGACTTCGACTGTGAAATTTGCGCGATCTCGCCGCGAGCGGTTGGGGATGACATTATGTAGGTCATAACCTGCATTGCTTCCAAAAACGTTGTACCTCCAGCGGTGCTGTATGTAACTACCCGCCCATCCGGATCAATGTACTTGTACGGATTGTTATTGGCATACCAATACCGATTGAAGTTGCCTCCGCTGTTAGGGTCCGCTGACACGGGATCCACGCTCAGGAACCGTCCCGCGATCGGGTCATAGTAGCGCTGCTGCATGTAGATCAAGGTGGTGGCCGCGTCGCGGACATGGCCAGTGTAACCAATGCCCTGCGCGGTCGGACCATATGCCAGCAGACCGTAGGGCTCATGCAGGCTGCGGGAGTTGGCGATCACTGCTCCAGCAGCGTTGGTTTCTGCCACCGGGCTGCCCAGGCCATCGGTATGAATGTAGGTGGGCGTTGACACATTGCTCACCACGTTGCGCTGGACGCGGGCGATCGTGTGTCGCCCCAAGTAAATATGGCTCAGTGTTGTGGCCGTACGCGAATTGCAGATTCGCGAGGTCGGCAGACAAGGGATCTCATACAACAATTGGCCTGCCTGGCTGTAGATTTGTCCGCGCTCCCCCGCGCCTGCGGGCTTGATGATCGTACGTCGGCCCATGCCGTCATAGGTATAGGTTTCCGTCGCCGAGCCGGCCAGCGCGCGCATCCGGTTTCCCTGGTCGAAGCTGAAGTTGTGGGTCAGGTTGGCGGGACTACCTGCCTGAAACCGGGTCGTCACATTGCCTCGGCTACCGGCGTCGCCTGCGTAGCTGTACTGGTAGGTGGTGGCGTTGGCGGGGTTGCGGATGCGGGTGAGCCGCCAGGTGCTGCTGTCGTATTCGTGGGTGTAGTTGCGGAACGGCGTGACGTAGCTGCGCAGGTTGTCCAGCGGGTCGTACGTGAAATCCACCTGCGCTGGGCCCAGTTGTTTGTCGAAGGTGGTCTGGGTCAACCGGTCGCCGGCGTCGTACTGCATGGTTCTTGTTGGACGGTCGTTGAGGCTGCTGATGATCGTCGACACGCAAAAAGGCCGATGAGCGAACTCATCGGCCTTTGGTATTGGCGCGCCCGGAGAGATTCGAACTCCCGACCACCAAGTTCGTAGCCTGGTACTCTATCCAGCTGAGCTACGGGCGCATGTAACGCTCGCAACGGGGTCCGCGGCGAGGGGCGGCATTATTCCGATCAGGCGTCGATCCGTCAAGCATTGTCGTCGAGATGACGGCGCTTCAGGCCACCCAAGATCAGCGCTGCACTGCCCCAATCAGCCCGTCAGCGCTTGTTTTCGACTACATTAAACGCCGTCGAGAAGATCGCTGGAGCCACGCTCAACCATGCTGGAATCGCATAGCGCCGCCGCGCCGCGCGGCCCGTCGCCGCGCAGCCTTTCGCAGTTGGACCTGCTGGAGTCGGAAAGCATCCACATCCTGCGCGAGGTGGTCGCCGAGTGCGAGCGGCCAGTGATGATGTATTCGATCGGCAAGGACAGTGCCGTGATGCTGCATCTGGCGCGCAAGGCATTTTTTCCGGCGCGGCTGCCATTCCCGCTGCTGCACGTGGATACGCGCTTCAAGTTCCGTGAGATGTACGCGATGCGAGAGCGGATCGCCGCCGATCCCGATATCGATCTCATCGTCCACATCAACCCTGATGGCGTCGCGGTGAACATGAACCCGTTCGACCACGGCGCGTCGGTTCATACCGATGTGATGAAAACGCAGGGGCTCAAGCAGGCGCTCGACCAGCATGGTTTCGATGCCGCGTTCGGTGGTGCGCGGCGCGATGAGGAAAAATCGCGCGCGAAGGAACGCATCTTCTCGTTCCGTAACGCCCAGCATCGCTGGGACCCCAAGAACCAGCGTCCCGAACTATGGCGGCTCTACAACACGCGCAAACGAAAGGGCGACAGCATCCGTGTGTTCCCGTTGTCGAACTGGACCGAACTGGACGTGTGGCAATACATTCAGCGCGAAAGCATCGAGATCGTGCCGCTGTATTTCGCCGCCGAGCGGCCAGTGGTCGAACGCGACGGCATGCTGATCATGGTCGAAGACGAGCGATTGCCACTGCGCGCAGGTGAAGTGCCGCAACAGCGTCAGGTGCGCTTTCGTACGCTGGGCTGCTATCCGCTGACTGGCGCGATTGAAAGCAACGCCGACACGTTGCCGAAAATCATTGCCGAGATGCTGATTGCCAGCCAGTCCGAACGACAGGGTCGCGCGATCGACCACGACGCGTCGGCGTCGATGGAGAAGAAGAAGCAGGAGGGCTATTTCTGATGGCCGCTTCGGAACACGAACGTGAAGATTTCATCGCCGCGCAAAGCGACAAGCAACTGTTGCGCTTCATCACTTGCGGCAGCGTTGATGATGGCAAGAGCACCTTGATCGGACGCCTGTTGTACGAGTCACGTGCACTGTTCGAGGATCAGTTGGCGACTCTTGCGAGCGACTCCAAACGCGTCGGCACGCAAGGTGAGAATCTCGATTTCGCATTGCTGCTTGATGGTTTGTCCGCCGAACGCGAGCAGGGCATCACCATTGATGTCGCCTATCGCTATTTTTCGACAGAACGTCGCAAGTTCATCGTTGCCGATACGCCCGGCCACGAGCAGTACACGCGCAACATGGTCACCGGCGCATCGACTGCTGATGCTGCAGTGATCCTGATCGATGCGCGTCGCGGCGTGCTACCACAGACCCATCGCCACAGTACTATTGCGTCGTTGCTTGGCATTCGCCATGTCGTTGTCGCGGTCAACAAGATGGACCTGGTCGAAGAGGCCGAATATACCTTTTGCGCCATCGAAAGCGAGTTTCGTGAATTCGCGGATCAGCTCGATTTCGACGACATCGAATTCATACCGGTGTCGGCCCTGCGCGGCGATAACATCGTCGAGCCGTCGTCGACCATGCCGTGGTATCACGGCCCGACTTTGCTTGGATTCCTCGAGTACGTGCCGATCGACGAGCAACGCCGCATTGACGAACCCTTGCGCATGCCGGTGCAATGGGTGAACCGACCTGACCAGAGCTTTCGCGGCTATGCGGGCACGCTCGCGAGTGGCAGCGTGCGCGTCGGCGAGCGTGTACGCGTGCAGCCGTCGGCGCGCGAGAGCACAGTCGCCCGTATCGTCAGTTTCGATGGGGACATGGGCACGGCAATCGCAGGCCAGTCGATCACGTTGACGCTGGCTGACGAGATCGACATCAGTCGCGGCGACATCATTTCCGCCGCCAACGATTCGGCGGAAGTTGCCGACCAATTCGATGCGACCCTGGTCTGGATGGATGCGAACGCCTTGCTGCCAGGTCGGCCGTATTTGATGAAGATCGCCAGCGCGACGATCAATGCCAATGTCGGTGAGCTCAAGTACAAGTTGCAGGTCGACACGCTGGAACACCTTGCTGCGAAGACACTGGAATTGAATGAGATCGGCAGCGTGAACCTGTCGCTGGACCAGGCGATTGCCTTCGATCCCTACGCGCGCAACCGCGAAACGGGTGGCTTCATCCTGATCGACCGCATCAGCAATGCGACGGTCGCGGCGGGAATGCTGAATTTCGCGCTGCGAAGGGCCAGCAATATCCACCTGCAGGCGCTGGATGTCGGCCAATCGGCACGCAGTAGCTTGATGGGACACAAGCCATGCGTGCTCTGGTTCACTGGATTGTCCGGTGCCGGCAAGTCGACGATCGCGAATGCGGTCGAGAAGCTGTTGCTGGCACGCGGTTGCCACACCTATCTGCTTGATGGCGACAACGTGCGCCACGGCCTCAATCGCAACCTTGGATTTACCGACGCGGATCGGGTCGAGAACATCCGTCGTGTCGCCGAGGTTGCTCGCCTGATGGCAGACGCCGGCTTGATGACACTGGTGAGTTTCATCTCCCCGTTCCGGCAGGATCGCGCCAACGCGCGCGACATTGTCGCCAACGATAATTTCATCGAAGTGTTCGTTGACACGTCACTTGCGGTTGCCGAGCAGCGCGACGTGAAAGGCCTCTACAAAAAGGCACGCGCCGGCGAGCTGAAGAACTTCACCGGCATCGATTCACCCTATGAGCGACCGGAGAACGCCGACATCCGCATCGACACCGAATCGCTCGATGTCGATGCCGCGGCGCGGCAGATCATCAGCGTGATGCAGCAACGCGGATTGTTCGACTGATTCGCGCCGTCTGAAAAGTTGGGTTTTGCTCAGGCGCGGCCGGCAAATTCGCCGGTCACGGTGTTGACGATGATCTTCTCGCCATTGCCGATGTACTCGGGCACCTGGATCTCGATGCCGGTATTGAGCTTCGCCGGCTTGGGACGCTTGGTCGCAGTCGCGCCTTTCATGTCGGGCGCCGTTTCGACCACTTCCAGCGTCACCGACTGCGGTAGTTGCAAGGCGACCGGCGCATCGTCGATCAACTGGATGAAACAGCCTTCGATGCCTTCGCTGATGTAGCCGGATGCATCGCCAACCACGTTGGCATCCAGCGTGTACTGGCTGTAATCCTCGCCATCCATGAACACGAATGCCTCGCCATCCATGTAGGAATAGCTGACGGCGCGACGGAGCAATTCGGTTTCCCTGATGTCGTCTTCCGAACGCAGCGACAGCTCGCTCTTGACGTTACCGGGAATGCTGTACATCGAAAACCGGAAGGTGACGTTGCCGCTGCGACCTTGCGGCGAGCTGC
>JBATAQ010000335.1:0-3558 GCA_049661925.1 Dokdonella sp. | reverse complement strand
GACGGTTCGAAAGGCCGACGCAAGATCACGCTGGCTGTGGGACGCGATGGCATCATGTTGCCGATTCGCAACGAGAAGACCTACAAAGAAGGAGCCGTGGCGACGGTCACCGTTTACGACCGCTGCGTAAGCGTCCGGGTTAGGCGTGGGGGGCGAGGCGCGATGTTGACGACAGGGAGTGGCTGACGACAGGGGCGGCGAGCTTGGCTCAGAATGCCTCCAACGCTCCGTCGCCCGTTCGCTGCGCGTACTCGATGCGGTTGCAGAGATCGTTGAGCTGGGCTTGTACGGCGAGCCCGCCTTCACTCGTGATTGATCGAACGCCAGAGATCGCCGATCAGTCGGTCCACTTCTTACTCGTCGAGTAAGACCGTCTCGATCTGCGTGCTCGATGACGCGGCCAGCAAAGCTGCTTTGATCTGATCGAACGGATAACCATAACGCAAGATCAATCCGCGCTCTGTGGGCGTTAGCTCAATGGCAATCGTCGGGTGGGCCATGACCGAGATCTCCTGTCGTGGGTGACGGCTCCGCAGGTGACAGAATAGCAGATCGTTGTGGCGGCTACGAACACGGACTCACACGATGCGCGAGTTCCGAAATGCCGCGAACGGCTAGCCGGCGGTGGCCTGTTCCGCCGTCGATGACTGAGCTTCGCGCTGGAGCTTTTCAGCGAGTTGGTTTCGCAAGTAGCGGATCTGCTTGCTCTCGGCGACGGCGTCTCGTTCGTCGCGGCGATCGTGACACACCGATGCCGAGTGGGCTTGCGCCCAATGATCGGGCAACAACGCTTGCAAGTAAGCCGAACCGGGCTGCAGCAAGTGAGGCTCGCGCTGTTGAGCGTGGGCCAGCTTCTGCAGCACGTCCTCGAAGTAGTCATGCACCATCAAGCCATGACGATGTGCGCTGCTGGCGATGCTGAACAACTTCAAACGCCCCGCTGCCGCCTGCGGATGGCCCAGGAACGTCCAGTTGCGACGACCGATGACAAAAGGTCGGATGGTCCGTTCCGACTGATTGTTGTCAATCGGCAAACGCGCGTCGACCAAGTAGCGTTGCAGCGCGACCCAGTGATTGCGCATATAGGCCAGCGCCCTGCCCAATGGGCTCTTCGGCAAGATCCCTTTCAAAGCATCGCTGTCGATCCAGTCGCGGAAGGCGTTCCAGATGGGAACCGCTTCCCGCCGCCGAAACTCCAACAGATCCACGCCGTCGATCAACTGGCTGCGTGTCTCGACCGCGTAAAGCAGCTTGTAATAGGCCAACGCCTTGGCCGCCTCGAGCGGATGAGTCTTCTCCGCAGCAATGAACTCGCGCCGCGCATGCGAATTGCAACCGGCGTGCATGATCCGCCCGTCACTACGTTGCTGCAAGCGCGCATTGGGACCGGCAGCGTCACCGACAAAGATGCCGTGAAACGTTTCCAGATGCTGGTCGATCCAACAGTCCTCGTGAGTCAGCGACCAGTGAAAGATGTCATACGGTGCCGCGCCGTCCAAGCCCGTGTAGAGCCAGACAAAACTGTTCACCGAACCGGGCGGCGGTCGCTCGCTCGACTTGCTGCCGACTCGCTTCTGCAGCTTCGCGACGTCTTCGTCCTCCAAAGCACCGCGCGTCAATAAACGAACGCGAGTATCGTCGCCGAGCAAGACATTCTGTTGCAGCAACAACCGCCACGCTTCCGCGAACAACGGCTCGATGACGATCACCGAGTAGTTGAACCAGTCGTTCAACGTCGAGCGGCTGGGGAAGAAGCCGGCTTGGGCGAACATGTCTTGTTGCCGATAGGTCGGCTGATGAAAGTTCAGCTTCATCGACAAGGCCGCGGCGATCACGCTGAAGTCGTACTTCACGCCCGGCAGAATCCCCAGCGGCGCGAGAGGTGCCATGACACCTGCATCCGGTTCGCCTGGCCGTACATAGAGGTGTCGATGGATGACCTCGATGTAGATGCGCGGCCTTTCAAAACGCATTCGCTCGAACAGCTTCACGTCGAGCAGGGTCAAGCCCTGCTTCGCCTCGTCGTCGAGATCCAGCGTGATGTGACGCCGCTCGAGATGCGCGGGGAACTCCTCGCGGCCACGCTCTTCCAGACGCTGCAGCTGACGCGTCTTGCGGCGTTGCAGGAGTTCGTCCAGCAGCTTCTGTTTGGCGGCGTCACTCAACAAGTCTTCGGCCGCCAGAATCTCCTGTTGCCGGGCGGAAAGTTCCTCGGCGGTCAGTTGCAAGTCAAAGAGCGTTGGTTGATCGCTGTTGAACCGCTTCTCGCTGCGGCGTCCCCACAGCATATTCGTCAACCGATCCACGGTCGCCTGCAACTCCGCGATCTTATTACGAAGCTGTTCGCGATCTTCTTGCAGGACTTGCGCGGCGTCCGTCAGCGTGCTCAATTCGGCTTGGGCCTGCGCTCGCGCTGCCTCGGCGGCGGCTAACTGCTGGCCTAATGTCACGCACTGTTGATCGAGCGTCGTGTTCTCATCTCGCAGCGTGGCGTTCTCCATGCGAAGCTGTGCGATCAGCTGCTTGACATCCTCCGATGATTGCTTCGCGTTGAAGTCTTCCATGATGTGCGAATCATATCGACTCCTCAAAAAAGTCAAGTGGCTCGCGCAAAAAAACACGACATCAACAAGTAAGTTGTCGATGTCGCGCTGTGTTCGTGCAACGATTCGTTCGTGAGCACATCAACGTCAACTGGCACGTTGATATCGCTGGCGGCGTTGTCCGGTCTTCAGGTCCGCGCCGCCCAGGATCATGCTCAAGGTCGTGGCATCGATCTCGATCGACAGTCCGCTCGCGGGCTCCAGGGGACGTTGAAAGCGGCCGCGTTCCAAACGCTTCGCCCAGACCACCAAGCCATCACGATCCCACATCAGAATCTTGCAGCGATCGAGCGCACGATTGAAGAACACGAAGTAGTCGCCGTTCAACACATCCATCGTGAACTCGTTAGTCACGATCGCATGCAAACCATCAAAGTTCTTCCGCATGTCAGTTGGCAAGGCGTAGACAAAGATCCTCACGGCGGCAGGCGCGTTAAGCATCGGCGGCTCCTCCCAATTGCAAGGCTTGCAAAGTCTGCAACGTCACCGCCAACTTCTCGGCGGGCACGCTCACGATGGTGCCATTGGCGAAGCGAACTTCCATCGTCGCAGCGACGGTTAACGGAAACTGAACAAAGCCGCCTCGAGGCGATTGGCGGCGCGAGGCGCACTGCTGGCCTTGCTTCTTCGACTTTCTCTCGGCCGTCGAACGCGACACCTGCAGTCGTCGCTTCCAAGCGTAGAAGTTGCCCGCCGAGAAACCCTCGCGACGGCAAAACTCCAAGATCGACAACCCGCTCCGCAGCTGACGTTCAACACGATCACGCCACAACGAAGCCAATTTCGGATTCGCAACCCGTCCCATAGACACCTCCAGGCCAAAGGAATGAAAAACAACCCTTCAGCCTACCCCACGCGCCAAGATGCCTAACTCGGACGCTTACGGTTCGCGGATCATCCTTCGAACGTCGCGCTCCGTTTATGCCCTGTCGCTACTCGCTCTCTTGATTGGGAT
>JBATAQ010000334.1:0-10168 GCA_049661925.1 Dokdonella sp. | reverse complement strand
TTCGGCGCGGCGCTTGAGTTCGTCGGGCACGTTGCCGAGCTTGTCGGGGTGATGCTGGCTCATCAAACGCCGCCATGCCACCTTCAGGTCGCGCGAACTGGCGTTGCGATCCAGGCCCAAGACGGCGTAGGGATCATCAACCGGCGCATGACTAGTGCCTGGCCGCTGACGACTTCCACCCGCGCCTTGCGACCAGCTACCGGCATCGCCGAAGTGGCCATATCCCTTCATTGCCGACAAGGCAGCAAGATCGGCTTCGCTGATGCCCAGCGTGGCGCAAAGGCGACGAATCAATACCTGCTTGGGTGCAGCCAGCGCGCCTTCCGCGTAGACAATGTCGAGCAGCATATCGAGCAGCATGAAACCGAGATCGCGTCGCCCTTGCGACCACACGCGCAGGTTGGCTATCGCCATTTCGATGGCATAGCCAGGCTGCTTGCCGGCATTGAACGAATCCATGGCTTCGCTACGCTGCGCCTCGTTCAACTGCATGCGCTGCATCAAGGCCTTGGCGGCGGTAATTTCCTGCACTGACACGCGCCCATCGGCTTTGGAGACGGCGCCGGCAAATGCGAACAGCGGATTCAGAAAGTCGGTGCTGACCACGCGCTTGCGCGCCGTGCCGACGCGCTGGTCGAAGGTGTGGCCAAGCATCGCGCCGATCAACGCGCCGACAAAATTTCGGGTGATGAGGTAGCCGATGATCGCGCCAACGATCTTGCCTATGATGCTCATGGCGTCGTCATCTGCGCTGCGTACCATGCAGCGAGTGCGTCGATGTCGCGATCCTGCAACGCCCCGGACACGGCGCGCATCGCGCTGGCAGTACGCGCGCCGCTTCGGTACTGACGCAGTGCGATAGCGAGATAGGTTTCGTCCTGTCCGGCGAGATGCGGAATGCCGGCAGCCGACGCATGACCACGCTCGCCATGACAGGCACTGCACAAGCCAAGCTGGGCAGGCCGTGGTGGTGGCTCGGCGCTTACGCCTGCCGCGACAAAAAGGCCAGAAAGGAACAACAAGCTGCGAAGCATGCAGGCACTCGAAAAGATGGCCGGCGATTCTATCGCGCATCACGTTGGCACACCGTGAATCGTCACGCGGACACGGTCTTCCGCGGTGTCAACGCCTGACTCGCTAAACTGACGCTCCCGAACCGCCTAGCGAACCGCCGTGCCGACCACCCTGAGCCACTCGTCCTTGCCTGGCCTGGAACTCCTGCATCGCGGCAAGGTGCGCGATGTCTATGCTTTGTCCGACGAGCATTTGCTGATCGTGGCGACGGATCGCCTGAGCGCCTTCGACGTGATCCTGCCTGATCCGATTCCGGGCAAGGGCGAGATACTGACCCGGATTTCCAATTTCTGGTTTGCGAAGACGGCAGCGACCATGCCGAATCACCTGACCGGAATCGATGTTGCGTCGGTGTTGCCGGCAGGTGTCGACGCGGCGCTGTATGTCGAACGCAGCGTGGTCGCCAAGCGCTTGAAACCCGTTCCGGTCGAAGCGATTGCTCGCGGCTATTTGATTGGCTCGGGCTGGAAGGACTACCAAGCCAGCGGCAACGTCTGCGGCATCCGTTTGCCGCCTGGCCTGCGCCAGGCCGAACAGCTGCCCGAACCAATCTTCACGCCATCGACGAAGGCGGCGGAGGGTGACCACGACGAAAACGTCGGCTTCGACCAGATCGTCGAAACCATCGGTGCCGAGCTGGCCGAGCAGGTCCGCGCCGCGACGCTTGCCCTGTATCGCTACGCTGCCGCGTTCGCTGCCGAACGTGGAATCCTGATCGCCGACACCAAGTTCGAATTCGGCACCGACGGCGACGGCACGTTGTATGTGATGGATGAAATGTTGACGCCGGATTCATCACGTTTCTGGCCGGCCGACGAGTATCGCGTCGGCATCAGCCCGCCCAGCTACGACAAGCAGTTCGTGCGTGACTATCTGGAAACCCTGGACTGGGACAAACGCGCGCCCGGCCCGTCGCTACCGCAAGCGATCATCGACGGCACGACGCAGAAGTACGCCGAAGCCTTGCAGCGGCTCACCGCGACGGCGTGACCGGTTCGAACTCCACACTCTATCCACGCGTGCCAACAGGCGGCTAGACTTCGGGTGGCAACCTGCGCCACCACCGAGGAGTCAAGGTGCAACCCACCGATATCCACGAACCGAACTATTTCCACAAGGTGGTGGATTGCCAATGGGCTTGTCCGGCGCATACGCCGGTGCCCGAATACATTCGCCTGATAGCCGCCGGCCGCTACTCCGATGCGTACATGGTCAACTGGCATTCGAATGTATTTCCGGGAATTCTCGGCCGCACCTGTGATCGTCCCTGCGAACCGGCGTGTCGTCGCGGACGCGTCGAGGAAAACAACGGCGAGAAGCCGGAGCCGGTCGCGATCTGTCGCTTGAAGCGTGTCGCCGCCGACAACAAGGGCGACGTCAAGGCGCGCATGCCGAAACCGGCAGCGAAAAAGAACGGAAAGAAGATCGCCTGCATCGGCGCTGGTCCCGCATCGTTGACGCTGGCGCGTGATCTCGCGCCGCTGGGTTACGAGGTCACGATCTTCGAAGCCGATGCCAAGGGTGGCGGCTTCATGCGCACTCAGGTGCCGCGCTTTCGCCTACCCGAGCACGTCATCGACGAGGAAGTCGACTACATCCTCGATCTGGGCGTCGAGTTGCGCGGTGGCGAACGCATCGATTCGATGCGATCAATGCTCGGCAAAGGATTCGATGCGATCTTTGTCGGCAGCGGCGCGCCGCGTGGCCGTGCGCTGGAACTGCCCGGTTACGAAGAATCAAAAGAGAACATCCATATCGGCATCGACTGGCTGGCTTCGGTTTATTTCGAGCACGTGAAGAAGGTCGGCAAGCGTGTCATCGTGCTTGGCGGCGGCAACACCGCAATGGATTGCTGTCGCTCGGCGCGCCGATTGGGCGGCGACGAGGTCAAGGTGATCGTGCGTTCGGGCTTCGGCGAGATGAAAGCCTCGCCGTGGGAAAAGGAAGATGCCGCCCACGAAGGCATTCCGATCCTCAATTTCCTGGTGCCCAAGACCTATGTCCACGAAGACGGACGCTTGACAGGAATGACGTTCGAGCCGGTTCGCGCTGAATTCGACGCGAAGGGCAAGCGCAAGCTGATCCCGACCGGCGAAGCGGATGTGTTCCACGCCTGCGACGAGGTGCTGGTCGCGGTCGGGCAGGAAAACGCCTTCCCGTGGATCGAGCGCGACCTTGGCATCGACTTCGACGAATGGGGCATGCCGGTCGTCGACAAGCTCACGTTTCAATCGTCGCTGCCAACGGTGTTGTTTGGCGGCGACGCCGCGTTCGGCCCGAAGAACATCATCTGGGCGGTCGCGCATGGCCACGAAGCCGCGGTAACGCTCGACAAGTTGTTCAGCGGCGAAGACGTGCACCACCGACCGCTTCCGGCCGTCGAGGTGGTCGCGCAGAAGATGGGTATCCACGAATGGAGTTATGACAACGACATCGCATCGGACGAACGCTACAAGGTGCCGATGCAGCCGACCGCGAAAGCGTTGGCCGATATCAAGCTTGAAGTTGAACTCGGTTTCGATATGCAAACCGCATGGAAGGAAGCGCAGCGTTGCCTGAATTGTGATGTGCAGACCGTGTTCACGGAAAAGGCCTGCATCGAATGCGATGCCTGCGTCGATATCTGCCCAATGGACTGCATCACGTTTACCAGCAACGACGATGAAGCCGAGTTGCGTATGCATCTGACCGCGCCGGCTTTGAACACTGATCAGGCGCTCTACGTTTCCGCACCGCTCAAGACCACGCGAGTGATGGTGAAAGACGAAGACGTTTGCCTGCACTGCGGCCTTTGCGCCGAACGCTGCCCGACCGGTGCCTGGGACATGCAGAAATACCTGATCGAAATGACCCACGCTGGCAGCAATTGCCGCGATACGGCAAAGGCAACCGTTGCATGACACCGATCAGCGCCTGCAACGATTTCGTCATCAAGTTCGCCAACGTCAATGGCTCGGGTTCCGCATCGGCGAACGAACTGTTCGCGAAAGCGATCCTGCGCATGGGCGTGCCGGTCAGCCCGCGCAATATTTTTCCGTCGAATATCCAGGGCTTGCCGACCTGGTACGAGGTGCGCGTCAGCGAGGATGGTTGGCTGGGTCGGCGCGGTGGTGTCGACCTGATGGTGGCGATGAACCCGCAGACGTGGGACGGCGATATCAAGGAAATAGAAACAGGCGGATACCTGTTCTATGACAACAGCAAGCCAATGCCGCGCTCACGATTCCGCGACGATATCGTTGTCATCGGCATGCCGTTGACCGAGATATGCAACGCGACGTACAGCGACGCGCGGCTACGCCAGCTGTTCAAGAACATCATGTATATCGGCGCCTTGTCGGTGCTGCTCGACATCGACGCCGCGGTGATCGAGAAATTGCTCGGCGAGCAGTACAAGTCAAAGCCCAAACTGATCGCGCCGAACCTTGAAGCGTTCCATCTCGGTCGCGATCACGCGACCGAGCACCTCGCACCGATCGGCATTTGCGTGAAAGCGGCCGACAAGGTCGGTGACCGGATCTTCATCGACGGCAACAGCGCGTCGGCGCTGGGTTGCGTCTACGGTGGCGCGACGGTTTGTGCGTGGTATCCGATTACACCATCCTCTTCACTGGCCGAATCGTTCCAGGCCTATTGCCAGAAATATCGCGTCGATCCAAAAACCAACGAGCATCGCTACGCGATCATCCAGGCCGAAGACGAGATTGCGTCGATCGGCATCGTCACCGGTGCCGGTTGGAACGGCGCACGCGCTTTCACGACGACATCGGGGCCCGGCATTTCGCTGATGAACGAGTTCATCGGCTTGGCCTATTTTGCCGAGATCCCGGTCACCATCATCAACGTGCAACGTGGCGGTCCATCCACAGGCATGCCGACCCGCACCCAGCAATCGGATGTCCTAGCCTGCGCCTATGCCTCACACGGCGATACCAAGCACGTGCTGCTGTTTCCAGAAGACCCGACCGAGTGCTTCGCGTTTTCCGCCGATGCGCTCGATCTGGCCGATCGCTTGCAAACGCCAATCTTCGTACTCAGCGATCTCGACATCGGCATGAACCAGCGCCTCTGCGCGCCATTCGATTGGGATGACAGTCGACAGTACGATCGCGGCAAGGTGATGACCGCCGAGCAACTCGAAGCGGGCGCGGATTTCGGTCGCTACAAGGATGTCGATGGCGACGGCATTCCATTCCGCACCTATCCCGGCACGCATGCAAACAAGGGCAGTTTCTTCACGCGCGGCACCTCGCGCGATCCGTACGCGCGCTACTCCGAGCGCGTTCCCGATTACATCTACAACATGGAGCGTTTGCTGCAGAAGTTTGATACGGCGAAGGATATCGTGCCGCAGCCCATCGAATCACGCGCTTCGCAAGCGACGCGATTCGGGGCCATCCATTTTGGCTCGACCAGTCCAGCGATGGCCGAAGCGCTGGTCTCTTTGCAAGCTGACAGTTTGCATGTCGATGCGATGCGCGTACGGGCTTTTCCGTTTCCTGACAGCGTGCGCGATTTCATTGATGCGCACGATCAGGTGTTTGTCGTCGAACAGAATCGTGATGCGCAGTTGCGTTCGTTGCTGATCAACGAGTTCGATATCGATCCGGCGCGCTTGATTGCCGTGCTGCATTACGACGGCACGCCGATCACGGCGCGGTTTATTGTTCTGGCGATGCGTGAGCGGATGAGCGCTTCTGAATCCTTCTCCCCTCGGGAGAGGGTGGCGCGGAGCGCCGGGTGAGGGTCCGGTGTAGTGCAATGGTGCATGGTTGGAATGGTCTGAACACCGCGCCAGACCGCACCCTCACCCCAACCCATCTCCCGGGGAGAGAGGGACTTCAAGGGCAGGAATCGCGATGACCTACATCACCAAACCGAAGCTGCATCACCCTACCTTGCCGCGAAACGCGCTTGATCTCACGCGCCGTGACTACGAAGGCAAGGTTTCCACATTGTGCGCAGGTTGCGGGCACGATTCGATCTCGGCCGCGATCATCCAGGCATGCTGGGAAATGGCTATCGAACCGCATCGCGTTGCCAAACTTTCGGGCATTGGTTGCAGCTCGAAGACGCCGGACTATTTCCTCGGCCAGTCGCACGGTTTCAATACCGTGCACGGTCGCATGCCATCCGTCTTGACCGGTGCGAACCTTGCCAATCGTGACCTGCTCTACCTCGGCGTGTCGGGTGATGGCGATTCGGCGTCGATCGGCATCGGCCAGTTTGTCCATGCGATCCGCCGCGGCGTCAACATGGTCTACATCGTCGAGAACAACGGTGTCTACGGCTTGACCAAGGGCCAGTTCTCGGCGACAGCTGACCAGGGTTCATCGTCCAAGCGCGGCGTGGTCAATGCGGACAGTCCGATTGACCTGGTCGGCCTCGCGTTGCAACTGGGTGCCACCTATGTCGGTCGGAGTTTCTCTGGCGACAAGGCGCAATTGGTGCCGTTGATCAAGGGTGCCATCGCCCATCGCGGCCCGGCCTTCCTCGATGTGATCAGCCCTTGCGTGGCATTCAACAACCACGCCGGCAGCACCAAGAGTTACGAGTACGTGCGCGAGCACAACGAAGCGGTCAATCGCCTCGACGTCATCCTGGAACGCAACGCCATCGCGGTCGACTATGCAGCGGGTGAAACGGTCGAGGTGGAACAGCATGACGGCACGCGTCTACGCCTGCACAAGCTGGAAGAAGACTACGACCCACGTGATCGCATCGGCGCCAGCAACTATCTGCAACAGCATCACGCGCTGGGCGAAGTGGTGACCGGCTTGCTCTACGTCGATCCCGATTCATCGGACCTGCACGAGCACTTGCACACCGCAAGCGAGCCGTTGAATCGTCTCGGCGCATCTGCCCTATCGCCGGGGCGCGACGCGCTCGAAAAAATCAACGCAGGGCTACGCTAGGCGAGAGTCAATCGTCACGAACCAGTGCGTCGATTGCAGCATCCTTGGCGGTCCAGCGCTGGTTGACCCACGCCTGCACGCGTTTCCGAAAGGCCGGATCGTTCTCGTAGTCGCCACCGATGAGATCAGCTGGGATCGCAACGACGTGTACATCCACGCGGACGTCACGGATGCGTCCGCAGACGAGATCGGCCATCGTCGGCCGACCTTGCGGATACACGATGCTGACATCGATAGCCGCATCGAGCATTGCGCCCATCGATTCCAGCACCAGTGCAATGCCACCAGCACGTGGTTTCAGCAGATGACGAAACGGTGATCGCTGACGATCATGCTTGGCAGATGTGAAACGGGTGCCTTCAACGAAATTCATCACCGACACCGGAATATCGCGAAACTTCTCGCAGGCGCGGCGCGTTGCAGCGACATCGCTGCCGCGCAGGTCGGGCCGTCGCGCCAACTGCGCTTTCGATGTGCGCTTCATGAATGGAAAATCCAGCGCCCACCAGGCCAGACCCATCACCGGCACCCAGATCAGTTGCTCCTTCAGGAAGAAACGCAGGAACGGGATGCGTTGATTGAACACCGATTGCAGGACGGGAATGTCCACCCAGCTCTGGTGGTTCGCAAATACCAGATAGCGGCCGTCATGGCGCAAGCCTTGCGGTAACTCGACGTGGATCGTGGTCCTTCCCAAAAGGCGGAAGAGCGCACTGTTCACACTGATCCAGCTTTCCGCGATCGCCACCAGCCAGCATGACGCTGCACGTCGGAAATCCGTGATCGGCACGACCAGCTTGAGCAAGGCCAACAGCAACAGCGGCGTCACGTGGACGGCGATATTGAGCGCGATCAGCACGCTTGCGAGCAAGGCTCGCAGCAGGTTCGACACGGAAGACATCTTCCACCAGTCATCAATGAGTAGCGAGAAGGTAGCAGAGTCGCGCGACGCCGGCAGGCCATGGCGCAACGCGTCGTCTTGCATAATCGTCGCTGCGATTTACACGCCATCATGCCTGCCATGTCCTTGCGCCGAAAATTCCTGATTGCCTCGATCATCGCTGCACTGGCTCCGATGGTGAGCTGGCAGGCATTGCGGCAGACGGCAACGACGCTGCGTCACGAGCAGGAGCAATCGCTGCTGTCGCAAACTCGCGTGATCGCGCGCGCCTTGGCGACCCTGCCAATCGAAGCGCTACCCGGTGGCACCAGCATGCCGGTGTTGCAGATCCATTCGGCCATTCGTGTGGATGGCTATGCCGATGACTGGCCGCCAAGCCGGAGCAGCGATCAATCGAACTCCTCGGCGCGAGTGACGCTGGTGCTGGATAGTCGCGGCCTGTACCTGCTGGCGGAAGTCCGTGACGCGAGTCGCCAGCGCCCTGATCCGCGTGATCCGACGCTACGCAATGCGGACTACCTCGAACTGGGTCTCGCGATAGGCGACGAGCAGCGTCGCTACCGGATTGCCTCAGCCGGACCCGGTCGATTCGAAGTGGCAGCGGAAAACGAAGGCCAACGATTGCCCGACAGCCTTTCCGGGGAGTGGCAGGAAGATGGCTCGGGCTATCGCATCGAGTTGCGACTGCCGCAAGCCTTGCTCGACGGTCGGATTTTCTGGAGCGCACATGACGCCAGCGAACGATCGTCGTCGTCCAGTGAACCGCCGCCGTGGCGTAGCGTGATTGGACCGAGACCGCTTACCGAGCAGACGCTGCGGTCACTGAGCCTGCCAGGGTTGCGTTTGCGCCTGTATTCGCGCGACGCCATCGAGCTGGCCAGCAGCGATCACGCCGATGCTGGAGTGGCAATTGGGCAGACCCGCGTTGAAAGCCAGCCACACTGGCTGGATCACCTCCTGCTCTGGGGCGCGGTCAATGTTTCGCCAGCGGACGCCATCGAATCGCCGCGCTCCGACGCCTCGCTAATCTGGCAGGCATTGTCCGGCGTGCCGGCTTCCGTCTGGAGTGACGACGGCGAGTCGCAACCCTGGCTCGGCATTGCCGTGCCATTCCCAACTCGCGGCGCGACGAGTGGCGTTTTGTTGATCGAGAAATTTGGCGAACCTGGCCATGACGCGCAGCGTTCTGCATTGGCGTGGCTGCTGGCGAGCTTGGCCGCCACGTTACTGACGACGGTCGCCCTGCTGGCGCTGGGCGGCAAGCTTGTTCAGCGCATCCTTCGCTTGCATGAATCGGTAGCGGGTCGTGCAAGCGATCAATCGCCGAGCGACACCATCGCTCCGCTCCATGACAACGACGAACTCGGCGATCTGGTCCGACACCATGCTCGACTCAACGATGACGTTGCGACCTGGACCGAATACCTGCGCAGCCTTACCTCGCGGCTCTCGCATGAGCTCAATACGCCGCTCGCAATCGTCAAATCGTCGCTGGAAAATCTCGACCAGTCGCTAGGCACCGATGCGGTACGCGGCTATCTTGGGCGAGCCCGCGATGGTGCGGATCGACTCGCCGCGATCGTGCGGGCGATGAGCGAGTCCAATCGCATAGAACGCGCGATCACCAGCGCCGACGCCGAAGACTTTGATCTCGGCCAACTGGTTGCCGGATGCGCGGCTGGCTACGCGGCTTTGGCGGCTGATCGTGATATCCGCATCGACGTGCCTGCGACTGCATTGCGCTTCCACGGCGCTCCGGAACTGATTGCGCAGGCGCTGGACAAGCTGTTCGACAACGCGCGCTCGTTCACGCCAGTCGGCGGCTGGATACGCTTCAGCCTGCACGCCGAGTCGGTGCAAACTGGCGATGAAGCAGTGCTTATACGTGTAGCGAACCAGGGTCAGCCATTGCCATCGTCGATGCGCGATCAATTGTTCGACACCCTTGTCAGCGTGCGCGAACGCAGCAGTCGCAGCGCCGGCGAGGTCCCACATCTTGGTCTCGGTCTTTACGTGGTCAAGCTGGTCGCAGAACTGCATCGCGGCGACGCCAGTGCGCGCAATCTGGATGACGGCAGTGGCGTCGAGTTCGTGCTGAGCCTGCGTGGCATGTCGCGACGGCGCCTGACCGATTCCCCGCCGATCACCTAGTGTGCCGTCCCATTTGTAACTTTACATAGGCGTTCGATCTTTTGCAGGATCGATTCAGCCGTTGCCGTCCACATGAACGGCTTGGGGTGCTGGTTATATTGCGTCACGAACTCGTTGATCTTGCGTT
>JBATAQ010000333.1:0-1679 GCA_049661925.1 Dokdonella sp. | reverse complement strand
GCAATCTCGCCGATTACCAGCACCCGACTGATGCGGGCGAACGCGCCACCAGTGACGCTGCGCGTGCCGTCACGCAACTGATCGGCGACTCCGCTGCCACCGACACGAAATGCGGAGAACAAACCGGTGAGCAAGGCGGTCAGCAGCGCGGCCGCCAAGGCCAGGCCGATGACGGTGGCATCCATGTCGAAACGCAGCCACAGCGGCGGCCCGGGATCGGCTTGATACATCAATTTTTGCTGCCATTGCATCCCGGCGTGGGCGAGCGGGAAGGCAATGGCGGTGGCAAGCAGGCTCAGCAGCAGGCATTCGCCGAGCAGATGCGCGATCAGGCGTCGACGACTGGCGCCAAGGGCGAATCGCACAGCGAGTTCCTGCTTGCGTCCGATCGTGCGTGTCAGCAATAGATTGGCCGCATTCGCGCAGGCGACCAGCAACACCATGAAAACCGCGGCCGACATGATGCCGAGCACGCTGCGAATAATCGGTGAGACGGCGAGATACGAAAGCGGCTCGATACCGGGCTGCATGGCGCGGAAGCGTTCCGGCTGATCGTTGGTGGCCTGCTTGAACCAATGGTCGAATGCCGACGTCACGGCCACTTCGCTGGTATCTGCGTGACGACGCAACACCACCCACCACGACAGATCGTCAGCTGTCATGCCGTCATACAAATGACCGGCAATCCAGATCGACTCGCGAACCGGATAGCTGAAGTTCGGCGGCATGACACCGACCACCGTGGCCGGCTGCGCATTGACGCGGATCGTTTGACCGACGATAGCCGGATCGCCGCCATAACGGCTATGCCACAGCTCGTTCGAGATCATGGCGACCGTTGCTGCGCCATCGGCTGCATCGGAGTCAGCGAAGTCGCGACCCGTGGTCGGTGCGACGCCGAGGGTATGGAACAGATTGCTGCTGACATAAGCACCGGTAAACCGCTCGGGTCGATCCAGGTCACTCAGGTTCATGGTCGAGCGCGCGTAGCCGGCGGTATCCGCAACGCCATCCAGCTGGCGGCGAATTGCGAGCAGCTCGTTGTTTTGCACGGGATTGAGATCGTTACCGTCATCGCCGCGAACGCCGGCATGCAGTAATTGATCCGGCTGCGTGAACGGCAAGGGTCGCAACACAAATCCATTGATCATCGCCAGCATGAAGATCACGCAAGCAAGTCCGGCCGCAAGTACGCTGACCACGAGCAGCGAAAACGCAGGCCGCGCAACAACGCCGCGGATCGCGTTTCTTGTTTCGTCGAGAACTATGCTCAATGGAAATCCTTCAGTCGTGACGCAGAGCAACCATCGGGGCGACGCGCAGTGCGCGGCGAGCCGGGACGATGACGGCAATCGTTGCCGCAGCGATCAGCACGATGATCGCGCCGACTACCGTGAAGACGTGCGTGCTACCGGGGCTGTTCAAAACCAAAGTCAGCACGCGTGCGAGTGCCAAGCCACATCCCAGCCCGAGCGCCAGGCCGAGACCGACCTGCCATCCCGCGCGCGTGAGCACATCGCGCAGCACGCTGGCTGGCGAAGCACCGAGCGCGCGGCGTACGCCGATCTCGCGGGTACGCTGGCCCACGTTGAATGCGACAACGCCGTACAGGCCGGCACCGGCGAGGGCCAGAGCCAGCACACCGAAGGCCGCAAAAATCCTCGCCAGCAAGCGCGTCG
>JBATAQ010000332.1:0-1679 GCA_049661925.1 Dokdonella sp. | reverse complement strand
GCAATCTCGCCGATTACCAGCACCCGACTGATGCGGGCGAACGCGCCACCAGTGACGCTGCGCGTGCCGTCACGCAACTGATCGGCGACTCCGCTGCCACCGACACGAAATGCGGAGAACAAACCGGCGAGCAAGGCGGTCAGCAACGCGGCCGCCAAGGCCAGGCCGATGACGGTGGCATCCATGTCGAAACGCAGCCACAGCGGCGGCCCGGGATCGGCTTGATACATCAATCTTTGCTGCCATTGCATCCCGGCGTGGGCGAGCGGGAAGGCAATGGCGGTGGCAAGTAGGCTCAGCAGCAGGCATTCGCCGAGCAGATGCGCGATCAGGCGTCGACGACTGGCGCCAAGCGCGAATCGCACGGCGAGTTCCTGCTTGCGTCCGATCGTGCGTGTCAGCAGCAGATTGGCCGCATTCGCGCAGGCCACCAGCAACACCATGAAAACTGCTGCCAGCATGATGCCGAGCACGCTGCGAATGATCGGCGAGACGGCAAGGTAGGCGAGCGGTTCGATACCAGGTTGCATCGCGCGGAAGCGTTCCGGCTGATCGTTGGCAGCTTGCTTGAACCAATGGTCGAATGCCGATGTAACCGCCACGTCGCTGCTGTCTGCGTGACGACGCAGCACGACCCACCACGACAAGTCATCCGGTGTCATGCCGTCGTACAGATGACCGGCCAGCCAGATCGATTCGCGAACCGGATAGCTGAAGTTCGGCGGCATGACACCAACTACGGTTGCCGGCTGCGCATTGACACGAATTTGTCGACCGACGATGGCAGGGTCGCCGCCATAGCGACTCTGCCACAGCTCGTTGGAAATCATCGCAACCGTCGCCGCACCGTTGGCTGCGTCGGCAGCAGAGAAATCGCGACCCATGGTCGGTGCAACGCCGAGCGTGCGAAACAGATTGCTGCTGACATATGCACCGGTAAACCGCTCGGGTCGATCCAGGTCACTCAGGTTCATCGTCGAGCGGGCGTAGCCGCCGGTATCCGCAACGCCATCGAGTTGGCGGCGAATCGCGATCAGCTCGCCGTTCTGCACTGGGTTGAGATCGTTGCCGTCATCACCGCGCACGCCGGCATGCAGTAGCTGATCCGGTTGCGCAAACGGCAAGGGGCGCAACACGAATCCGTTGAGCATCGCCAACATGAAGATCACGCAGGCAAGTCCGGCAGCGAGCACACCGACCACGAGCAGAGAAAACGCAGGCCGCGCAACAACGCCACGGATCGCGTTTCTTGTTTCGTCGAGAATCATGCTCATTGGAAAACCTTCAGTCGTGACGCAGGGCAACCATCGGGTCGACGCGCAGTGCGCGGCGAGCCGGGACGATGACGGCAATCGTTGCCGCAGCGATCAGCACGATGACCGCGCCGACTACCGTGAAGGCGTGCGTGCTACCGGGGCTGTTCAAAACCAAAGTCAGCACGCGTGCGAGTGCCAAGCCACATCCCAGCCCGAGCGCCAGGCCGAGACCGACCTGCCATCCGGCGCGTGTCAGCACATCGCGCAGCACACTGGCTGGCGAGGCGCCGAGCGCACGGCGTACGCCGATCTCGCGGGTACGCTGGCCCACGTTGAATGCGACAACGCCGTACAGGCCGGCACCGGCGAGGGCCAGAGCCAGCACACCGAAGGCCGCAAAAATCCTCGCCAGCAAGCGCGTCG
>JBATAQ010000331.1:0-1658 GCA_049661925.1 Dokdonella sp. | reverse complement strand
TGGCGGGGTTGCTGAGCCAATACCAATCAAGCCGCGCGGCAGTTGCACCAGGAACGCTTCGATATCGCGCTCGTCATGGCTGGTCCAGCTGGAGTTGTAGAACACGCGGGTCATGTCGCGGCTGACCGTGGCCTGCGGCTCGAACCAGTACGACGTCGTGGACGGGTCCCAAACGCTGTGGTGCTCGGCGATCTGGTAGACCTTGGCCTCTTCCGACAGCGACATCGCGAACACCTTGTCGGCGTACCACGGATAGGCGCCGCTGCTGGTCGGCTGCGTGCCGTATGGCGAGATGACCACCCAACCCGGCTTGCCATACGACTTGCCGGAAATGTGCAAAGCCGTCGTGCTCCCGCTGACGTAGGTGCTGAACAACACGGTGCGTGGGCAGGTCGGCGCGGTTGTGGCATTTGCAGCAACTGCGGGGCAGGCGTCGATGTCGGTGTAGTAAACGTCGCCACCAGCACTCTGGTAGTCGATCGACACGAACATGTCGTGGCCGTTTTCACCGATCGCGATGTCGGAATGCTCGGTACTGCCGTGCAGCTTTTTCTTCTGGCTGAAGTCGGGCGACCAGGCCCAGGTGCCTTCCCAACCGGACGAAACGAACCAGCGACCGGACGGCGTCATGCTGACGTGATCCGGGCGGACGTTGGTTGCGCGCGAACCGACCAGTCGATTCTCGACCAGATCCCAGACCATGTAGCCGAGCATCGAGAAGCCGCCGTTCTCGACCTGGAAACCCCAATAGCGCGCGTCGGCAGAAGGCGAGCCTTCCGACTTGGTCCAGATGTGCGCGGCGCTGCTACCCCACGATGGCAACTTGCCGGCGAAGTCGGCGACGACGCTTGAGGTATTGGTGCGCACGTCCAGCTTCAGCAACTGAGTGCCGCCGTTGATCGGCACGTAGTAGAGGAAGTTGGGATCGGTCGGATGCCACTGCGGCTCGGCGTCGCCGGCCAAGCCGGTCAGCGGCTTGATGTACCCCAGCGTGTTCGCGTCGTAGAGGTGCCAGTAGCCGTTCGAGCCAAATACGAACATTCGGGTCTGGTCGGCATTGAAGGCCTGGCGGCGCGAATAGTCGTTGCGCAGGAATGCAGCTTGCGGATATTCGGCACGATGGTTGGTCGAGCGCACCATGCAGGTGCCGAAGGTTGGTTCGGTGGTCACCGCGCCCTTCGCCGGACGCGGCCCGGGCGTCGCCTGTACCGGCGAACGTCCTTCGGCCAGTTCGAAGTCCGAGCCGTAGAAATTCTGGCAAGGGCCGCTGGTGATCGGCGCGAAGCGGTTGTCGAAGCCACCGGAGTACAGCGAATCGATCTGCGCCAAGGCAACGCCGCTAGTAGCGAAAAGACTGGTGGCGAAGAGCAGGAGGGCGGAGCGGCGGAACGAGACGGAGTTCATGATCGGGGGCCCGTGAAGCACGATGCGTGCTGACGGCGATCAAGTTATGAATTTGTCCCGGGACCAAATGAGAAGCCCGTCGCGGATTCTCACACGTTTGAAACTGAAATCCCTTTACGTGACGTGGTCGACAGTGAAACAGTGACGGTCGCATTCATTGAATGACGACCAGTGTCACAGTTTTACAATTGGCAGAGCATAACCCTTCCGGTCGAGCAATCCGGCGTCGCCATCGGCCTTGTGCCGTCGTGGCG
>JBATAQ010000330.1:0-7491 GCA_049661925.1 Dokdonella sp. | reverse complement strand
CGGGCGGGGTCTCAACAAGATCCTGATGCAGAGCGACAACAAGATTGTCATCGTCGGCTCGCGCAAGGCTATCGCGTCGGCCGATTCGATGATGCACGTGATGCGCCTGCTGCGCGACGGCCAACTTGACACGACACAGTTCGGAACAAACGGGCGGGTTGATGTCGATTTCCTCCTGCCAGGCGGCGACGACTACGGTGTCGCGGCGGCATCGCAGGGCGGCAGTTTGCTGATCGCCGGGCATTCCAAGAATCAGAACTCGCAAGACCTCGACCAGACCATCACCCGCCTTCACAACGACCTGATCTTCGCGGACGACCTGGAGTAAGTCTGCACAGCGGACGCGGCGACCCTGTCGCTGCGTCATTCACCGCGCGCGCTCGCGACGACGTCCCGGAGCCGAAACGAATCCGTCGAGTTGATGATCCCTCACCACTCGACGCTGCGTATGTAAAGGCAACGGGCACTCCCGCCCCAATCGAGGCCACCACCATGATTCTCAAGCTTTCACTCTGTCTGTTCGCCGCCGCTTCCGGCTCGGCGTTTGCCGTCGACGGACTTCCCGATTCGACGTTCGGCTTTCTTTCCTCCGGTCGAAACGTGATTTCACTGAACAACGGCGGCACCAACAGCGATGCTACCGTCGACGTATTGGTCAACGCTGATCGTTCCATTTTCATGGTCGGCACCTCCACAGGCTCCGCTGGTACGTCGCGCTATGCCATTACCAAATTGACCCCCAACGGCGCGATCAACACGTCTTTCGGCAGCAACGGTACCGTTTATTCGACGATGACCAACGTGCAAGCCAGTCGCGCCCGGCTGGATGCCAACGGAAACCTCGTCATCGTCGGCACCTTGACCGGTAGCGGAACCGACAAGGATTTCCATATCTGCCGATTCAATCCGCAAGGTCAACCTGCTCCATTTTCCGCGATTGGAACGAACTGCAAGAGAATCGCGATCGATCTGGGCCAGAACCTCACCGATGAGGCAAACGACTTCAACATCGACAAGCAGGGGCGGATCACGATTCTCGGAACCGCAGGACTGCATGCCGGAAGAAGCTTCGTTGCCATGCGGCGGCTCCTGCCCGACGGCCAGCTTGACCCGACTTTCGGTATCGAGGGTGACCAGTTCCGCGGTTTGTTCGAATTTATCAACACCGCCATCAACCGCGGCTACGCGCTGGCTACCGCTTCAAATGGCGCTTACTACATCGTGGGAGAAGCGGGCGATGTCAACGCGCCGAATGGCACAGGCGTGCTGTTGGCTCGAATCTTTTCGGACGGTACTCGGGACTGGACATTCCAGAACGGTGCAAGCTACGCATGGTTCGATATCAACCAGGGAGCAGCATTCCATCGTGACGATCAGGCACGCGCGATTCAGATTTTGAGCGACGGAAGCATCATGGTCGCGGGTAATTTTGAAGTCGGCAGCGGAGCAAACCAGCGCAACGCATTCGCCTTCAAGTTCAAGCCAGGCAACGCCGCCACCTTCGACCCGAATTTCGGGGCTCAGGGACAGCTTTATTATTCCAATGGCTACAGTGCGGACTTCAATCGCATGCTGATCCAGAGCGATGACCAAATGGTCTTCGTTGGAACGCGACAGACCACCGCTTCGTCCGATTCGCTGATGCATATCATCCGTATGTCGCCGAACGGCGGTCTGGACGCTCAAAAATTCGGCGTGAATGGGCGCGTGGATGTCGACTTCATCCTCGCCGGCGGCGACGATTACGGAAGGGCTGTCGCATCTCAGGATGGCAGCCTGCTGATTGCCGGCCACTCCAAGAACCAGAACGCGCAGGACATCGACCAGACCATCACCCGTCTGCACAACGACCTGATTTTCGCCGACGATCTGGAGTAACTCACTGGGGGTAACTCACTGATGGCAAGCGGCGGCATTTGCTGCCGCTTGCCAACGCGTTTCAGACGGTGCGCGTAACCGTCGCAGCCCGTTTCATGTGCACAGTACAGGCGAACCACGACGCGGTGGTTGCCGGATTTGACCGGGATCTGATTTCTGTCAGCGAATTGGAAGCACAGCAAGGTGCGCCCTGATCGGCGACACACGGCGCCGCAAGCGCGCCGGTGTCGCCGATTTTTTTATGCGCCTTGAAATCGTGAAGAGCCTTGACCGGCATCGTTGGTGGCTTCCAAGTCGCGAAATGGGATGGATGTCCGCAATTGAGTGGCCTCGCTAGCGCCACAGGCGCCGTTCGAGAGCCTATGATCGGGCCATGACCGATCTCTCGCCGGCGATCACCGTTGCGCTGTCCAATGCCGACAGCCCGGCTGGCCGCGATCAACTTTTTTCGCTGGTCTACGAAGACATGCTGCGTATCGCTCGCGCCCAGCTTGCCCGCAACCAGCGCGGCAACACGCTCGATACACGCGCGCTGGTCAACGAGTCGTACCTGAAGCTCGAACGAGCCGGCTTCGACTACGCCAACCGAAAGCACTTCTACGCCACCGTTGCGCAAGCCATGCGTCAGGTAGCCATCAGCCACGCAAGGGCTCGGCTCGCTGAACGTCGTGGTGGTGACGCGGTGTTCGTCGACCTTGATGCTCTTGCCGATCATCCGCTACCGGTTGATGCACAAGCGGAACAACTCATCGCGATTGATGCCGCCCTGCAAAAGCTTTCCGAGCTCGACGAGCGCTTGGTGAAAGTGGTGGAGTTGCGTTTTTTCGCCGGGCTGGAAGTCAGCGAGATTGCCGAGTTGCTCGATGTTTCCGAGCCCACGATCAAGCGCGACACGCGCGCCGCGAAGGCTTTTCTGCAGCGCGAACTGGGGCAAGCGACGCAATAGCGCGCCCGGATGATCCCGGGCGACACGGTTTTGCGTATGTCCATGGGATGCCGCCCGGTATCGCCACTACAGGACTTCCAATGATCAATCCAATTCGCATCGCGCTCGCTGCTGCCCTCTTCGTCTCTCTGGCAGCTAATGCTCAAACAGCCACGTCAGTCCCCGTTGCCACGAGCGGCTTGCACGCCAACGGTACTGCGTTTAATGGCCTGACCTTCAATGGCATCCGATTCAACGGCCTGACTTTCAATGGCCTGACCTTCAATGGCCTCGTGTTCAACGGTCTTGTGTTCAACGGCCTGACCTTCAATGGCAAGTACCTCAACGGAAAATTCCTCAACGGCTGGAGCTTGAACGGCCGCAGCTTGAATGGATGGATGCTCAACGGTCGCCTGCATCCCAATGATGGTTCCACCCCGCCAGCTACCGCTTTTGTTCCGTTCTTCAGCTGGAAGCCCGTCGAGACCGAGGCCGATTGGTCCGCCCTGCCGGTTGCCAACGTCCAGGTTCGCCTGCCGGCGGCACCGTAATGCACAAAGCCATCGCCCACGTCGTCGCACTGCTATTCGTTCTTGCCGCTTTGTCGGCATCGACGATGGCGCGTTCGGGTTCGCTCAGCGTTGACGGAACCCGCTTCGTGTTCAAGACCGAGGATGGGAAGACGCTGCGCGGTGCCGAACTGGTCGGTGCCGAGCTCGACATGGGTGATGGCAGCACGATGCGGATCGACGCGGTTCGCGTCGATCCGCTCGACACCAACGGCGACACATTGCTGCACACAATCAGCGTCCGCATGGCGAACGGTGAATGGCAAAACCCGTGCCAAGCCGCAGCAGATGAAACGCGCGAAGTGTTTCCAATTCCGGGGCGCTGGGATGCCGACGGTCGCTATCGTGCTGATGCCGATCATTTCGCGCTCAGTTGCACCAGCGGCGCGCAGGCAAAGTGCGTGCGCTTCGGCTACAAGCCGTGGCGAAAGGCCGCCGACGGGACCTCGCTGGTACCGCTTTACGAATCCTGCGTGCACATGGTTCGCGCCGACTACTGCGGTGACGGCGTGCCGGCAACTCGCAACGGAACCTTGATCGATATTTTTGATGATCACGCCATCCAGAAATCCGAAAAGGACTCAACCCTTGCGTTCGAGGCGGGCTGGTCGCCAACCGGCGCAGTCTGCGTCGCACATACGCGCATCGCGGAAGAGGTCGATTTCGCCGCACTGGTGAAACGCTGCCCGAAGTTGCGCGATGCCGTGGACAAGAACTGTGATGAAACGCGTGCCCGCGCCCTGGGTGCCGTGGTCTTCAATCGCTCGCGCTAAGCTGCGGGCTAACTGACAACTCAGGGCGCCAACAGCAATGGAAGCCGAAAACTGGCAACGCGTTCGCGCGCTTTTCGATTTGCTGGCGGATCTCCCGCCCGACAAGTGGGAAGCTGCACTGGATGAGCAGGGTGTCGCCGACCCGCAGTTGCGCGGCGAGGTCATCAGCTTGCTGAAGGCGGATGGAGAAGAGCTTGTCCGCACTCATATCGACGGGCAGGCGCCCGGTGTTTTGAGCGATCTCGCCGAACGCGAAACCGAGATCGAAAACCAACGCCTCGATGGTCGACACGTCGGCGCGTTCCGTCTCGTCAAGGAAATCGGTCGCGGCGGCATGGGTACGGTGTGGCGAGCGGAGCGCGTCGAAGGAGGCTTTGAGCAAGTCGTTGCGATCAAGCTGATGCGACCCGAGTGGGACGCCGCCGAAATGATCCGGCGCTTTCGCGCCGAGCGGCAGATTCTGGCGCATCTCAATCACCCGAACATCGCCCATCTGATCGACGGCGGCATCACCGACGACGAGCGTCCATGGCTTGCGCTGGAATACGTCGACGGCATCGACCTGCGCAGTTACTGCGACCAACACAAGCTCGATATCGCGAAGCGACTGAAGCTGTTCATGACCGTCTGCGAGGCGGTCAGCTATGCGCACGCGCATCTGGTCGTTCATCGCGACCTGAAACCTTCCAACCTGCTCGTCACCCGCTCCGGCGAAATCAAACTGCTCGATTTCGGCATCGCGAAACTGATCGATCACGGCGCCATCCACGCCAGTATCCAGCGCGTGTTCACGCCCGAATACGCCGCGCCCGAACAAGTGCGCGGCGAAGCCATCACGACCTCGGTCGATGTCTACGCGCTAGGCTTGCTGCTGTACGAACTGCTGACCGGGCGTCGGCCCTACAACGTCAAGAATTCCACGCCCGCAGCGTACGAGCGCGCGATCCTTGACCAGGAGCCGACCCGGCCCAGCCTCGCTTTTGCGAGTGGTGCCGCGACCGCCGATCTCCAGCAGATGGGCGTTGATGACGAAGCGTCGCGGCAGCAGATGCGCCGCAAGCTGCGCGGCGATCTCGACGCGATCATTCTCAAGGCGCTGAGAAAAGACCCGCAGCAGCGCTACGCGAGCGTCGCCGATTTTTCCGCAGACATCCAACGCCATCTCGAACGTCAGCCTGTCGTGGCGCGGCGGGGTGGGTGGCGATATCGCGCTGGCCGATTCCTGCGCCGACATGCAATGGCGACCGCCAGCGTCGCCCTTGCGGTTTCTGCGCTTGCGGCAGGATTGATCGTTGCGACGCATCAGCGCGATCTGGCGCGGATGGAAGCAGACAAGTCCGAACGCGTACTGGAATTCATGGTTGGGAATTTCCAGTCTGCCGATCCGTCGGTCACGGACGGAGCGTCAGTTACAGCGCGCGAACTGCTTGATCGCGGCTCCAAACGCATCACCACCGAGTTGGAAAGCGCGCCCGAGTCGCGCGCCCTGCTTCTGGAGACAATAGCCCGAGCCTACTCCGGCATTGGTGCCTACGATCAGGCCCTGATCCACCTGCAACAGGCCTTGGAAATACGCGAGTCGCTGGGCGACCCGGTCGCACTCGCACGAACGTTGCTATCCAAGGCGCGGGCGTTGAAAAGCCTGACCAGGAACGACGAGTCATTGGCGACCGTGGATACAGCGCGCGCGCTGTTCGACAAGTTTCCATCGAGCAAGGACGCATTGGGAGTGAAGTCGCAGGTTCTCAGCCACGGCGCCATGCACCTGTTCATCACCAAGCAGTTCGATGCGGCACTTGTCCAATACACCCAGAGCAGGGACATGCAGCTTGAGGCGTTCGGCCCGCTGGACGAGCGCACACTCGACACGCAGATGATGATCAGTCGCGTGCTGGGTTCGCAGAAAAAATTTGACGAATCCAGTTTGGTAATTGGCGACGTGATTGCCAAACTCAATTCAGCGCATCCACCACGCAAGTCGGTGCTCTATGAGGCCTACAACGCGCTCGGTTCTGCTGAAGAAAAGCGCGGTCGCCTTGACCTGGCGGAACGTGCGAATCGCGAATCTCTGCGCTTGGCGCTGGAGGTCTATGACGCCGATCATTTCTACGTTGCCATCGCCTACAACAACCTCGGGCAAGACCTGAGCGACCAGTCGCGATACGAAGAGGCGATCAAGCCACTGACACGCGCGCTTTCAATCGGCCGCAAGACGCTGCCAGCGACACATGGCTTCATTGCGGCCGCGCTCAAGAACCTTGCAGATGCGGAGTTCGGTGCCGGGCGCTACGAGCCGGCCAGAGGCCACTATGAATCGGTTCTGGACATCTACCGTCAGAAGCCCGAAACGCCAGAAGAGAAAATTAAGGAGATCGTCGGCAGGATCGAGGCTTGTGACGCAGTCTTGGCCAACGTCGGGAGTTAGGGATGTTCTGAACAGGTAGGCGCAGATGTCATGATGTCAGACAGGTTCTCCGAATGGCGCGCGTGGCGCAGTGCAGGCTGGCCGCCTGGACAAGCCGCGAGCGACGGCTGGAGGGCCTTTATGACGTCACACCGTCAATAAAATCAATCGGTTGGGCCCCAATGTCTGTGCCTACTTGTTCAGATCATCCCCAGCCGAAGACGGCGCGTCGCCACGAATCAACCTGCCGAATCAGCCCGCCATTCCTTGCAACATCAAACCGGTGAGCCACGCGGCGTAGGTGCCGAGCGCGTAACCGAGGACGGCCATCAACACACCGACCGGTGCCAGGCTGGGATGGAACGCGCTGGCGACAACAGGCGCGCTCGCCGCGCCGCCAATGTTGGCTTGCGACCCGACCGCCATAAAGAACAACGGCGCGCGAATGAGTTTGGCGATGGTGAGCATGAGCGCTGCATGCACCGCGATCCAGCAGAGGCCGAGCGCGAACAATTGCGGCCGGTCGAACACCGCGCCGATGTCCATGTGCATGCCCAGCGTTGCGACCAGAATGTACAGGGCAGCAGAGCCGATTTTAGATGCACCGGCGCCTTCGAGTTTGCGCGCCCGACTGAAGCTGAGGGCCAGTCCAATCGTGGTCGAGATCACCACCACCCAGAAAAATCCGGAGGTCAGGCTGTAACGTTCCAGTGACGGCGCTACCTGCTTGATCCACGCCGCAAGCGGCGTGCCGATCGCATGCGACAGCCCCATCGCGCCGAGGCCGACGCCGAGGATCACCATGATGTCGGTCAGGCTGGGGTTGCGTGCATGTTCTGCATTAAAGTTTTCAATGCGGCGTTTCATGTCATCGATGGCGCTGGTATCGGCACCGGTCCAGCGGTCGAATGCCTCAGCACGTCCGGCCAGGAACAGCAGCAC
>JBATAQ010000329.1:0-16155 GCA_049661925.1 Dokdonella sp. | reverse complement strand
ATTCCCGGTAATGCCGCCGGTTCCGCCCTCGTTCTCCCATCTCGATAGCGCCAAACTCCGCTCTCGCACGGAAGTCGGATCAGCCACTTTTTTTTGGGCCATTGGAAATGTATCTCCGCAATGAAATGGTGGTCACGTCGAACGGTAGGATCCAGATCAGCGGTATCCCACGCCCATCACGTAGTCGCGAAGCACGGCTTCCTCGTTCTCGGATGCCTCCAGCAACACTTGCAGCACATCACGCGCCATCAGCACGCCCAACGGGCGATTACTCGCATCCGTGACGGGAACACCCTTGTAGTCACCCGCCTTCATTTTCGACCAGACTTCGTCGAGTTGATCGCGAGGCTGGCAAACCGTCACGTTTCGCGTCATGGCGGTTGCGGCCGTGTTCTCGCCGACCGCTCCGTGGCATTGAACCACTTGGCCAAGTACGTCCCAGCGGGTCATGACGCCGGTCAGCATGCCATCCGAACCGTGCAAGACAATGATGTGGGTATCGGCTTGACGCAGCAGCGCGGCTGCTTCGACGAGGCGAGCGCCATCGGCAAGGGTAACGAGGCGCTCGCGCGCCTTTTCCAGCATTTCCTCGACAAGCATCATTCGATGGTTTCCTTTTCTTGTGCGCTCTAACGACCAATATTCCGCTCCGTCGCGACTTCTCTGTAACCAGGGTCACAGGTGGCCGCAAAACACGTAGCGGGAGAACACACCGTTGTACGCCGATCCTGCAGCTCTGGCGACCCAATGCGGGGGAGCGCGCCGTGTAGATTTCCCGAACGTCAACTCCCGCCATCATCGTGCAGGTGACGATTCCGTAGACTCAAATCACTCAGCCTGCGAGCAACCAATGCGGGACTCGCGACCGATTGGCGTCACGAAAATCACAGGACCGTCATAGCCACCGGCGCGCCCACCAGCCAATGGTTTCGGTAATCACTCCGGACCAAGCCCGTTTCCGCCAAGTGTTCGAGATCACCTCTCTGGCCTCAAGCAGGTCGATCTCGAATTGCGCTGCGAGCTCTGCGTTGAATCCGGCTTCATCGACGACAAGATTCAATTCGTCGTTCAAGAAGAAGCTTCGGTAGTCGAAGTTCGCCGTCCCCACGGTCGACCACTCGCGATCGACCAAGGCGTTCTTCGCATGCAACACGCGCGGCAGGTATTCCCAGATGCGCACGCCTGCTTCCAGCATTCCGGCATACGCGGCGTGCGTGGCCCATGCCGCCAGGCCGACATCGCCCTTTGCAGGAACGAGCACTCGCACGTCGATACCACGGCGTGCCGCATCGCATAGCTCCGATTGGCTTCGGCTGTCGGGCACGAAATACGGCGTGGTCAGCCAGATGCGCTCGCGTGCGGCGCGGAACCTGTCGATGAAAGCACAGCGCAACAGATGGCGACATCGGCGGCTGTTGTTGGGGAGCAGATGTGTGCCGCGCGGGAAATCGGCCCAACGCACATGCGGTCGTCTTGGGAAGCGATCAAACAGCGTGATCGCATCGCGCACCAGCGGCCCGGTGAATCTGACATGGGTATCGCGCCAGCGCCTCGCGCCGACCACTCGCCTGGAGCTTTCCTGATGTATGTTGAATCCACCGACATAGGCAACCCGATCATCAATGATCAGCAGCTTGCGATGATTGCGACGATTGAAGACCAACGGTGTTTGCCACACCCAAGGTCGACTCCACTGCCAGATGATGCCTTTTGACTTCAGTAATCGCAGACGGGCACGCGTTATTTCGCCCCATGATCCCACCCAGTCCACGCGGACAGTGACGGCGCGCTCCGCGCTTGTGGCTTCGGCCAGCGCGGTGAAAAACGGCGCACCCGCCTGGTCGTCGGCGAAGATGTAGGACTCCATCCGGACATTGGAATCAGCCGCGCGAATGTCCGAGAGCATCGCGTCGTATAGCTCATCTCCTTCAGTGAATGTCTTCAGCCATTGCTTCGATTGTCGCGCGTTGGGCTCTGCTTCAAGAACGATAGTCATCGTCGTCAATTTGCAAGAACGTCGATCACGAGACCGTGCCGTTGTTGCCCGAGACGATGCGCCTTCATTGCGCTTCCAAATCGGATCTATCGCGCCACCGAAGAAACAGCCATTCGCCTCCAAAAATCATCCCGATGCCGATGAGAGAAACGTAGAGCACGACGGGGTCGCTCCCGGCTTTTATCGCCACGAATGCGCCGAGCACGATGAGATCGAGAATGAGAGCCGCCGATAGAATGAGTGCATTAGCCTTCACTTCACCGCGCAGGTGCCGTAGCACGCCCCAGTGCACGGTCATGTCCATCACGATGTAGAAGATCGCCCCGAGTGAAGCAATTCTGCTGAGATCAAAAAAGATTGTCAGCCCCATGGCGATGACGATGGTGTACACAAGCGTGTGCTTCTGGACGCGTCCGGGCATGCCGAAGTGGCGGTGCGGCACCAACTTCATTTCAGTGAGCATCGCGAGCACCCGGGATACCGCGAACACGCTGGCAATGACGCCGGAGACGGTGGCGACAATCGCCAGCCCTACCGTAAACCACACGCCATACCGACCCATGACCGGACGCGCCGCCTCGGCCAATGCATAGTCCTTGGCGGCGATGATCTCGGTGACACTGAGCATGCTCGCAACCGCCCACGCCATGAAGAAATACAGCACGACGCAGATTACGATGGAAATGATGATGGCCCGCCCCACGTTGCGGTGCGGCTTCACTATTTCTGCGCCGCTGTTTGTGATTGTCGTGAACCCCTTGTAGGCCAGTATTCCGAGCGCAATGCTGGCGACGAAGCTGGTGCCGTGGGAATCGGCGCTGGTCGTCAATGCACCCAGGGAGAAGTCGGCCAACCAGAGCCCGACGATGGCAAACAGGGCGACGCCGGCGACCTTTGCGATCGCCATCACCGCAGAGAGGCCGCCTATGAACCGATTGCCAAGGATGTTGACGATGAACGCGAAGGACAACAGCCCGACGCCAAGTGCCGGAACCATCCAGTCCGGCGACTGACCGTCGAAAAGCCGTAGCGTGTACGTGCCAAACGTGCGTGCCACCAGGCTTTCGTTGATCACCATGGAGAAGTACATGAGCAAGGCGCACCCAGCCGTCACCAGCCCCTTCCCGTATGCTTTTTCCAGATAGACCGCGATGCCGCCGGCGGAGGGAAAGGCGTTAGAAAACTTGACATACGAGTAGGCGCTGAAGCCGGTCACGACGGCGGCCGCAAGGAAGGCGTAAGGGAACAGTCCACCGGCCTGCTCTGCAACCTGGCCGGTCAAGGCGAAGATGCCTGCCCCGATCATCACGCCGGTGCCCATCGCCACCGCGCCCATCAGGGACAGGCTGTTCGCCTTGTAGCTGCCAGAATGACTCGATGACTCGTTGCCGTGAACTGCATCGTTCATTCGGATTCTTCCCTATGTCTCGTTCTGTCGCGTGGCCAAAAAATCCGAAGGAGGCGCTAACCACGCCAACGGCGCGCAGGCGTTGAAACTCTGCGGCGGGGAAACATGCTACAGAGCAACCGGACCATACATTTGACTGGCTTGTAGCCTACTTTGAGCGCGCGCACAAAATACGGTCTGCTCAGGCGCGCGTGGCCCGCTTCGGCGATAGCGCGAGCGAACCAATAGTTGGCAGCTGCTTCGGCATCTGGGAATCGAACTGGCAGCGGTAGCGCAGCGCTGATGCAGTGGACGCGAAGAGAATCAAGAACGTGAAGATGCATGCCGGCCCTGCGCCAAGGGCTCTCAACGTCGCTGAGGTGATCGTTTCGATGAATCTCTCGCGCAAACCCGGTCGCGCCGAGATAACCACCGATTCCGCTCATACAAAGTCGCACCGCGAAATCCCAGTCTTCCAGGAAACGAAAGCGCGGGTTGAATACGCCGGCAGCACATGCCGCCTCGCGACGCATGAAAACCCCGGAGAGGTAGTAAAGGTCCCCGTAGAGAATGGCCGACAGAAACTCGCCGGTCATCAGAGTGAGATTCGGCGTTGAATCGCCGGAAACGGAAATGTCACGATACGAAAATTGCTTCGCATCGAATCCAACGTCGTGCCACCCCGGGCATAGATTCCGAACAATGGACCGCTTTAACCGGAGACGATTTTTGTGGTCGACGACCACAAACTCATCGCCTTCAAGAGCCAGGAATTGCATCGCGGGCACAGCATCGAATGCACTTTGGACGAGGTCGAACGCCGACGGGTTGAGCTTGTCATCGGAATCGAGAAAAAGCACAAGTTCGCCACGCGCGCTCGCCAATCCGTGATTGCGTGCTACCGATGGCCCGCCGTTGGTTTTCAGCCGCAGCAGCGTGACACGATCATCATTGCGATAGCGGACCGACAATGCGGCCACGGAGCCATCAGTCGACGCATCGTCGACAATGATGACCTCCAGGGAGTCGTAGTTGCATGCGAATACGCTCTCAACCGCACGCAACACGGCGTCCATCCGATTGTAGGTAGGGATGATGACCGAGACGGTGGGCATCACGAGACGATCCGATGCGGCCGTGCAAACGTCCGGTCACCTTGATGCAAGGCGGATTGAAATACACGCGCAACGGCTTCGGCTGCCGGCACATCGTTCGGTTGCAGCCCCGCGAAAGACAGCGCAGCGTCGGTCGGCGCTGCAGTTTCGGCTTGCTCGTGATCGTGCCCATCGCTGACGGCACCATGGCTGTGCGCTGCTTCACCGGACATATCCATGCCCTTCATGGCAGCAGCGTCATGACTATCTCCCTCGGAAGGATCGCCATGCTCATGACTGTGGCCTCCGTCCTCGTCCATGTCCATATCGTCATCCGGCGGCGCCTTGGCGACGATGTCCTTGTACTGGTCCGGGGTCATGCCGGGTAGCTTCTGCAGGAACGCGACCATGCTCCAGATTGTGGGATCGTCGTGGCTACCGCCCCACGCTGGCATCGCGCTCATCTTGATGCCGTGCTTGATCACCCAGAACGCGTCCTTCGGGTCGACGCGTACCTGCGAAAGGTTCGGCGGTTGCGGATACAGTCCAGGGCGAATCTCCGAGTCCTTCATGCCTGGTTTGAGGTGGCACTGTGTACACATCGCCGCATATTGGCCGGCACCCTTCAGGATGATCTGCGGATCCTCCAGATTCGGCACCACGATATTTTCCGAGCGCATGTGTATCGAGCGGTCACGCAAAGTCTGCAAGATCGCGAACACCGGTTTGGTGTGGTGATCGTCTGCAGCAATGTTGTAGAGGCCGGAATAAACAAAGGTGCCTGCGCCCACAGCCAATAGACCAAGGACGACGGCCACCGTGATGCTGTGGTGCTTGATATTCTTTTTCATGTTCTGACTCCCTCAAAACCAGACTCGGAAACCGGCAACGAATTGCTGGCCGAATGCGGGTTGCCCGATGGTCGTCACATGACCATGGCGAGCAAAGCTGATCAAAACCAGGGAGAGTCAGACCGCCGGCGGTCGCAATGGAGGGGCGATATTCAATGAGGGCGCGCTGCTCACCAGCAGCAAGGCACAACTTCTAGAAGTCGCGACCGAAACCAGCGCGACAGCCGTTGCGGGTGGCACTGTGCTGCACATTGCAGCACAGTGGCAGGCGTGAGTTGTCATACCGCCGCAGCAACCCGCGTGAACATCGCAACAGGATTCTGATCCCTTGACCGCAACGTGGGAAAGACAATCTTCATTGGCCTCCGCGACCGCCGACTGCATGGGAAGGGAGTGAAGTTGGCCCGCACTGCCAATAGGTGCAGCGTTCAATGAGTTGACGACCAACATCAGCCACGCCAGTGCACTCATCGCCCGAAGACGACGCGAACGAGGCAGCAGACGCAGTGAGAAGCTCATCAGGCGAGCTTACTCGCGCTACCCGACACCCTCAACTCTGGAGGTCGGTCCAGCTTCCTCATTGATTGCTGAAATCTATTTGCAGAATGATCTGGTCGAGTACTTTCAGCTTGCTCATCGCGGATGACGGGAAATGTACCTTCAGGAGCATGCCGTCGGTCGCTACCTCGGCGACGCCGGTTTTAACATCCGCCCTCGTCCAGGAAAACTGGCGCTGCCCCTATTCCGCGCACGAGGAGCTGCTCGACTCGACGAGAGAAGCTACTGCTGGTCAAGGCCTTTTCAGCAACGTCTTCCCAAGCGGAATCCAGTCGCCTGTTTTGACACGCCTTTCATCACGACCTTTGTTTCGTGCTGCTCTTGTTGCTCATTTCAAAGTTCGCAACCAGATTGATCGAGAACCAACGATGCGCCTTGTGCCCTGCTGGCGTTGCGCTTAGCCGCGCGCCCGCCGCGTGATGTACCCTAGGCCTGTGAATATTCCGTCGCTACTGCTTCGCCTGCTGCTGAGCCTGACCGTGCTGTTGAACGGGTTCGGGCCAACGCACGTTATGGCGGGGTCCATTGCGTCGGAGACCGCGAGTGTCGAAGAGTCGCCCTGTCCTGAACATCACGCCACGGCGTCCATTGGGGCGGCCGATGACGGAATGAAAGACGGAATGCTGGAGTCCAGCGACAAGCAATCCGGTGACTGCTGCAAATCCTCATCATGTCGCTGTGCGTGCGTGCACGTTGGCGCTTGGGTGATGGCGGAATATCCGTACGTGCCAGCGCACATTGTTCATGACATGAGCTTGACGCGCATGGCAATCGGACATCGTTCGCCGACACTTCCTCACTTGATGCGACCTCCGATCGTCTAGGCGGAAGCAGGCACGCAAGGTGCCTGTTGTGCTGTTCATGTATCGCCGCAGAACTTTCTGCCGGCTTGGCATGACGGCCCTCGTGCTCATCGCTGAGCACCTCCTGATCAATCGAGCTTTTCGGTGTTTTCTTTGCGACGGTTCATAGCCGTCGTCATAGAAGGATCCGGATGCGTGGCGTCTAGTGCATTGGCCGAAACGGCCGTGCCTTCGCACGCTGACCTCAACCACGAACATCTTTTTCTCAACAACGGGATACATCTCATGACCATTCGAATGCTGACCTCTCTGACTTTGGCTCTGCTACTGGCTGCACCTGCAATCGCGCACGAGAGCAAAACCGCTCCGACCCCCGGCAACGGTATTTCACCGAAGGCGCAGCCTGCGGTCAAAGTGATCGAGCAGTTCTCCAAAGCCCTTGCGTCTGGCGACGTTGCGCTTGCTGGCATTTACCTCGCGGAGGATGTTCTGGTCCTTGAAAGCGGCGGCGCGGAGCGTTCGCGTGAGGAATATCTTGGCGGCCATGCAAACCACGACGCCGAGTTCCTCAAGACCGCCAAGGTCAAGGTGCTTTCGCGCACGGCGCGCGTCGATGGCAACTTCGCGTGGGTTGGCTCGGAAAGCGAGGTTCAGACCAACAACGGCCAGGGCGCTAGCCAACTGAGTACCGAGACCATGGTGCTCAAGCAGACCGCTAAAGGCTGGCAGATTGTCCATATCCATTGGTCATCGCGTCCCAAGCGCTAGGGAGGCCGCCGTGCCAATCCCTGACCACTTCCGGCCGGGCGCACTGCCGGCTGCGAACGACTCGCTTTTCGACAGCCTGGAGCCATCGACCATTTTGACGACCACTGCTGCCAAGACGACTTTCGAAGCCGCCATGCAGGTGGTTATCTACAAGAACGCGAGTTGCGGCTGCTGTCGCTCGTGGATGGAGCGCTTGCGAGACGCTGGCTTCGGGGTCGAGGTTCGGGACGAGCACGACCTCAATCCAATCAAGGAGCGCCTCGGCGTTCCTCGCGGCAAGGGCTCTTGTCACATCGCAGAAGTCGGCGGCTATTTCGTCGAAGGACTTGTGCCGGCTGCTGACGTACGGAAGTTGCTGGCCGAGAGGCCGAATGCGCTCGGCCTAGTGTTGGCTGGCATGGCGGCAGGATCACCTGAGATGGATACCCCGGACGGCCGAGTTGAGAGCTTCACCGTGGACCTTGTCGGCCGCGACGGAAGTAGGGCGCCTTACCAAGTACATGAGGGAACGAGGCCGCCGCCAACGTAGATTTTTTATTTGCGATTTTTATGGGCCGATCTCGGACAACACACTGTTCGAGATCGGTGGTGATCACTGCAATCCGGCACGTCGTGGTCCTGCTTCGGGCCGCGCCCAAACCGTTCACAACCCAAGGCGAGCGCACCACGTCGCTCTCCCTTGACGACTGATCGTTGAAGAGAGGCTTCCAATGTCTGCTCCCGCGTCTGCGATGAGAACGACCGATCCTTACACGAGGTTGCTTGTGGTGACCTTCATTTCGTTCCTGACGATTTACGCCCTGATGTACGCGATGGTCGACCGATCGGAGAACGTCTATCGAAGTTTCAACCAGGTATTCATGACCGGATTGCTGGTCGCGCCAATCGTGCTGATCGAGCTGGCGTTGATGTGGGACATGTTTCCGGACCGGCGCCGGAATGTCGTCATCACAGTGGTCGCTTTCGTTGCCACCGTCTTCTGCTGGGTCGGCATCCGGGAGCAGCTAGGGGTGAGGGACCGGCAGTTGATTCGATCGATGATTCCCAGTCACGCGGCTGCCATACTCATGTGTGAGGAAGCGCAACTGAAAAACCCCGAGCTTCAACGTCTCTGTAACGAGGTTGTTGAGTCTCACAAGGCTCAGATTGAGCAAATGAAAGCGCTTCTTGAGGAGCCGGCGAGCTAGGGGAAGGTAGCGAACCGTCATGACGAAATACCCGGTACACACTTCGATTTTTCGATCCGGCATAGGCCACGCGCTGCTGGCGGCGGTGCTGTTCGGTGCCAGCACGCCATTCGCGAAACTGCTGGTCGGCGAAGTTTCGCCGTTGCTGCTGGCGGGACTGCTGTACCTGGGCTCCGGCCTTGGCCTGTCGCTGTGGTTGCTGGTCCGCAAGATTTCCGGCGGCCGCAGCGCCGATGCACCGTTGCTGCGCCGCGACGTTCCGTGGCTGGCCGGCGCGGTGATCTTTGGTGGCATGCTTGGTCCGGCCTTGCTGATGATTGGATTGCAGGCGACTGCCGCGTCCGATGCCTCGTTGCTGCTGAATCTGGAAGGTGTGTTGACGGCCGTGATCGCGTGGGTCGTGTTCCGCGAGAACGTTGATCGGCGCATCTTCCTCGGCATGGTCGTTATCGTTGGCGGCGGCGTGCTGCTGTCGTGGCAACCGCAGTCGGGCAGTTCGCTGTCATGGGGCGCATTGGCAATCGCCGGTGCCTGTCTCTGCTGGGCCATCGACAACAACCTGACCCGCGCCGTCTCCGGCGGTGATCCGGTGCAGATTGCCGCGATCAAGGGTGGCGTCGCCGGTGCCAGCAACGTTGTGCTTGCCTTGGCACTCGGTGCAACGATGCCATCGGTCGGGCCACTGCTCGGCGCGGCAACCGTAGGCTTGTTCGGATACGGCATCAGCCTGGTCATGTTCGTGGGATGCAAGGTCTGGATGCCCTTTAGCATCCTGCGCACGAGCGTCGCCCGCGTCGGATCGACGTACGCCTGTTAGGTATGGCAATGCGCCAGCGCGGCCAGGCGCTGTTTGAGCCTATCCGTGGCCAACCGGCCGGCGTAGTGGGCCAGGTCGCGGTCCATGCAGTCCGCGGTTGGCGGTAGATGGCCGCCCCTGCAGGTTCTCGGGCGGGTAACCGCTCATCGCGAGTTCCGAAAGCACCACCAGATCGGCTCGGTGGAAGTCGCGTGCCCCAGCGATAAAACGCGGCGATGCGCGACGCGTTGCCGGCGACATCGCCGACCGGGAAATCAAATTGCACCGAAGCGATGCGGAGCGTTGTCGGCAAGGACAGTCAACGAGTCTGCGGCGCAAGCGGCTGGCGCAGAGTGTCGAGGATCGTGCACGCACCGCGTTGGCCGCCGCTGCAGGCGTTGACCGTACGCTCCAGTTCATTCGCCATGCATTGCAGGTCTTCGATCCGCGACCGAATGTCATTCAAATGCTGCCGGGCGATCTGGTCGACCTCTCCACATGACATCGTTGGATCCTGGCTTAGCCGCAGAAGGCTACGGATTTCGTCGAGACCGAAGCCCAACTCGCGCCCGCGGGTGATAAAGCGCAGCCGTGCGACTTCAGCCTCGCCGTACTGGCGGTAGCGGTTGGACGTCCGGGCGGGCACAGGCAGTAGGCCAACGCGTTCGTAGTACCGGATGGTCTCCAGATGGCAGCCGCTGGCCGCTGCCGCGTCACTGATTTTCATTCGCATCTCTTGACTCTGTAGCCGCTACGGACTTTACAATACGGCTTGGCAAAACTGCAAGACCGATTGGTCAAGGTCCGCGTGTGGCGTTGAACGTCCCCTTTCGCAAGCTCACCGCCGTGCTCCTCTTGGCTTGGCTGGCCTTGGATTCGGCTTGGGCAGCCGACCCTCAATCCGAAGCCCGGCAAGCTTGGCAGCTACTGGACTACATCGCCGTGGATTACGCAGGTGCGGTGCAGAACGGGAAGGTCATCGAGCCGGGCGAATACGCCGAAATGCGGGAGTTCGCAGCGACGGTCCGTGCCAAGCTGGCCGCTTTGCCGGCGCAGCCGCAACAACCGGCCATGGTTGCATCCGCCGGTCGATTGAACCAACAGATTGCCGAGCGCGATCGCTCCGACGCCGTGGCGAGGACTGCGCACGCGTTGGCCAACGAGCTGCTCACGGCATATCGCATCGAAACCACTCCCGGGACGCCACCCGATGTCATGGCTGTCGCGCCTTTATATGCCCAGCAGTGCGCAGCGTGCCACGGGCCGCATGGCCACGGCGACGGCCCGGCAGCAGCCAGTCTGACGCCCAAGCCGATTGCGTTCACTGATGCGCAGCGTGCCGCGCAACGCAGTCCGCTGGCGTTGTATCAGGTGATCTCGCAAGGCTTGTCCGGCACGGCGATGACGAGCTTCGCCCACCTGGCCGAGACGGAACGCTGGGCCCTCGCGTTCTATGTCGGCGGACTCGCCTACGGACCCGACGCACAAGCGCAAGGTGAAGCGCTGTGGGGCAGCGATCCCAAGTTTCGCAAGGTACTCCCGACGCTGGAAGCGTTGTCGCGTTCGAGCGAAGCCGATCTCGCTCAATCGATCGATGCGGCACAGTCCAAGGCGATCACGGCCTACTTGCGCGCCCGACCCGATGCCGTGGGGCTCGTGCAACACGCGTCCACCGATTCGTTCAACATCGCTCGTCAGCGCTTGGACGAAAGTCTGCGTGCCTACCGCGCTGGAGATATCGTCCAAGCCAGAGCGTTGGCTCTGTCGTCGTACTTGGACGGCGTCGAGCCGGTCGAGCCTGCGCTCGCCTCTCGTGATCGCGACCTGATGCGACAGATCGAAGCGGCGATGGCGCAGCTACGCTCCCACATCGGCAAGCAGGCGCCGCCGGCGAACGTCGAGGCGCAAACCGCCGTTATCACCCGCCTGTTCGATCGGGCTGATGGCGTGCTACGGGATACCGCAAGTAGCGCCACTACTGCCTTCCTCGGCAGCTTCACCATCTTGCTGCGCGAAGGCTTGGAAGCGCTCTTGATCGTGATCGGCATGATCGCATTCCTGCGCAAAGCCGAGCGTCTGGAGGTATTGCGTTATGTTCACGCCGGTTGGATGGGCGCGTTGCTGGCCGGCGCGTTGACTTGGGGGGTGGCCACATATCTCGTTGGCGTCAGCGGCGCGAACCGTGAGGTGACCGAAGGCCTGTCGGCATTGTTTGCCGCGGCCGTGCTGCTGAGCGTGGGCATCTGGATGCACCAGAAAAGCCTAGCCGGACGCTGGCACCAGTACCTGCACGCCAAAATGTCGGCCGCATTAACCCGGCGCTCGGCTGTGTTCCTGTTCCTGTTGGCGTTCGTGGCCGTGTACCGCGAAGTGTTCGAGACGATCCTGTTTTTCATTGCCATGTGGAGCGAGCAGAACGCTAGCGCAATCATTGGCGGCTTGATTGTCGGTGGCGTGGTGCTGGCCGCAGTGGCGTTCTGGATGTTGCGGATCAGCAAGCGGCTGCCCATGGGTGAGTTCTTCTCGATCAGTTCGATCCTGGTTGCAGTGCTCGCGGTGGTGCTGGTGGGCAAAGGCATCGCCGCGTTGCAGGAAGCCGGCTGGATCGCGCAAAGCCTGATCAGCGCGCCACGAGTGGAATGGCTGGGCGTCTATCCGTCATGGCAGTCGCTGCTGGCGCAGTTGGCTGTTGCCGCGGCGGCGATGATCGGCTTCGTCGCCAACACCCGTTCGTCCCGTGCACTCGTGCGTACCCCCAAGCCATGAGGTCAGAGCGAATGCGGTTGCAACGACGCACTCATCACTAAACAGCGAAAGGATCCCATATGCGCTTGGCGACGCTGATTCGATACGGCTTCTATCCCGCGGTCATGGTGCCGGCCGCGTTGTTGATCGGCGCGGTCGCGCACGGCGCGCTGCCGGCATGGCCCACGCTGGCCTTGGTGGCGGTCTGCGGCATCGCGCTGGTCGCGGTGCTTGAACGCATCCAGCCGTACGAGTGCGTGTGGATGCACGACCACGGGGACCTCAGTGCCGACGTACTGCATGGCGCCGCGAACCTCGGATTGCTGGCTGGCACGGCCTACGCCTTGCACGCACTGCGTGGCCTCTGGCCTGCGAACACGCTGTGGCCCACGAGCTGGCCCGCGTGGACGCAACTGCTGCTGGCCGGCGTCATCGTCGACGTGGGGCTGTACGCGATGCATCGCTTCAGTCATCGCTTTGCATGGGCGTGGCGCTTGCACGCGATCCATCACAGCGCCGAGCGTCTCTACTGGCTCAATGGCGAGCGGCGCCATCCACTGAGCGCATTGCTCATTGCTGGCCCCGGGTTGTGCCTCGCCGTGGGACTAGGTGCGCCACCCCATATCCTCAGCGCCTGGCTCGCACTGCTGAGCGTGCAACTGGCATTCCAGCACGCGAACTTGGATTACTGCGTCGGGCCGTTGCGTCGCTGGCTCGGGGTCGCCGAAGTGCATCGCTGGCACCACAAGCGCGAATACGAGGACGCTCAGGTCAATTTCGGAGAGTTTTTCATGATCTGGGATCGCGTGTTCGACACATTTCTGGATCGCCCCGAGCCGATTGGCGCCCAGGCGGTCGGTCTGCGCGAGGAAACGATGCCGAAGAGCTACTGGCGCCAGCTCGTTTGGCCCTTCTTGCAACGCGGAGACAACGGTGTTGTTGCCGCGTTTGAGCGTCGCTTGGCGCAAGGGTATGCCACCTTGCGCGCAGGTGAAGCGCAACGTGCCTACGCGCTGTTCGAGCAGGCTCATGTGCTGGGACAGACCCGAACGGGGCGGCACGTTCGCAGTCACGTCGCGCTGCTGCGGTGGGGTCTGCGGTTCCGTGACCGCGGCGAGGTAGCGGGCCAGTTGCTGCGCATTGCCGCCGCCGCGCTGTTCACTTGGCTGTGGATGCCCAAGGGCAACACCGGCGGTGCCACGGTCAGCGCGCGCCGAACGATGCCGATTCCCGCAGATCTGCAGGCGCACCTGGATGGACCTCAGCCATGAGCGAGTGTGGTTGCCACGATGTTGAGGCCAACACGGCCGCCGACCGCCGCGTGCTGTGGATCGCCCTTGTGCTCAACCTGGCCATGGCCGTGGTGGGTGGCATCGCCGGCTGGATTGGCGAATCGACGGGCCTGCTTGCCGATGCGCTCGATATGCTCTCCGACTCCACGGCCTATGCCATCGCCCTGGCGGCGATCGGGCGCGCGGCACGCTTCAAAGCCAACGCTGCGATGCTGAGCGGCTCGGTGTTGCTGGTGCTGGGTCTCGGAGTGCTGGCCGAAGCGGGACGTAGAGCGATGGTCGGCAGCGAGCCAGCCAGCGGCCTGATGATGGCGGTGGCCACGTTGTCGCTGATAGTGAACATGTCGGTCCTGCGGCTGCTGCGGCGCTTCCGCACCGGCGACGTGCATCTACGCGCATCCTGGATCTTCACCCGTGCCGATGTCGTGGCCAACGTGGGCGTTTTCGTCTCCGCACTGTTGGTCGCATGGACGGGCAGTCGTTATCCCGATCTGATCGTCGGCATGCTGATCGGGTTGTACGTGGTCCGCGAGGCATGGGAGATACTCGGCGAGGCCCAAACGGCACGCCGAGCGGCCAGCGGACGCGGTCCGGAGCTGGGCGAGTGAAATTTCATAACGCCAGGGGCGGAGCATTTTGGTGTGCGGATGATTTCGGTTGCCCATCACTGCTCCTTGCTTTCCGCCTGCGCTCTTTTGCCCCTTTGAAGCCTAGCGCCAAAGTGATGACGTCTACTCAGAGGATTCACCTATGCTCTTTTTTCGTTCGCCGCAACGACGTGGTGTCGTGCGGTTGGCCGTTGCCTTTCTCGCAGCCATCTCGCTGTCGGGTCCCGCATGGGCCAGCCAAGCCGACCCGGCTGTTGCTCCACCCGCCCTGCGCGATGCGCTGCGATCCGCTTGCCAAAATCACCCTGCTTACCGTGCCACCCAGTCCCGGCTGGCAGCGTCGCGTGCCAGGCTGGACGCGGTTGGGCAGCCGCTCTACAACCCCGAAATAGAATTTGCTGCCGATTATGTAGGGCCGGATCGCACGGTGACGGGTGGCGTCAACCTTACCCTTGACCTGCCTGGCACTAATGCGGCGCATTTGGCGACAGCGAGAACAGAGGCTGCCGACCAACCTTCACCCCTCTTGAGATTCTATAACACTCGAAACTCGCGATAGACTGTGCTGATGTATTCGGTAGCTTTCCAAACTTGGCTGAGGCGCGTTCGCGCACGAGTAGCGACGCCTTTGGTCATGCTTCTGGCAATTTCATTGCAGATTGGGGCAGCGGCTTGCCTCGTCCACGACTTGGCGGACATGGGCTTGGGTGGTGCTTCTGGGCATGCATCCTCGACCACGATGAACGGTGACGTGTTCGAAAGTCACGAGTCGGGCGAAGCGCCCGCAGATGCAGGCAATGTGGTGGATTGTGACCACTCCAATCACCATGCCTTGGCCATCTTGCCGACCTTCAAGCACTCACTTCTCGCCATTCCCACTCAACCAATCAGCGCCGTTCCGGTCGTTGCACACGCTGAGGCGTTTCGCCTGCAATTGAGACCACCGATCGTCTGAATCACGTTTTGCGCGCCTTCGACGCCACGCGTCGAAGCATCACGTTGATTCAAAGGATCAAAAAATGCCCCACAATTTTCGGGCGCGACGCTCTGTCGCGCGCTTCGCCGTGGCAAGCCTGGCGGCTTGCTTGCTGGTCACCAGCGTCAATGCAGCCGAACCTTCAATCCTGCTACCTGCTCCCCCGCCCGTCCGCGAAGCAGTGCAAGCGGCGTGGAAAAGCCACCCTACGTACCGTGTAACGGAGGCGGAGCTTGCTGCGTCACGAGCCCGTTTGGACGCTGCAAATCAGCCGCTCTATAACCCGGAACTGGAACTGGCTACCGATGATGAAGGGCCGGACAGGACCACGACTGCCGGCGTCGCCCTCACTTTGGACCTGAGTGGCAAACGCCGCGCCCGAAGCGGCGCGGCGGCGGCCAGGCTGACGCAGTCCGAAGCAGAGGCACAATTGCGCCGGCGAAATTATGTCCAGCAATGGATGGCGGCTTGGGTAGATGTCGGTGTCGCGTCACGACGGGTATCGATTGGAGACCAACGGCAAACGTTAGTCACTCGTTTCGCGGCCTTGGCGGATCGGCAGTTCGCGGCAGATGACATCTCCGGTCTTGATCGCGATGTCGCCTTGCTGGCGCGCGATGAAGCAGATGCTGAACAGGCGAAATTGATTGCCGAGCTTTCCGAAGCCAGTGCGCGGTTTCGCGCATTGGGCGGAACCTCACAGCTCGCGGCTCAATTAGGGTTACCTGAAACACTACTAGCCGCACCCTCCGAGTTGGACGAGGCAGCATTGCAGCGCTTACCCGAATGGGCCATCGCCGACGCCGCACTGCTGGGGGCGCAACGAGAGATTGTGGTTGCCGAGCGCAACCGCATTCCCGATCCCAGAGTCAGTGCGCGCGGCGGACGAATCAACTATGGCGGACTGCGCGACAACGTGTTTGGCGTGACCATCAGCGTTCCGATGCCAGTTCGCAACAGTTACCGGGCCGAGGTCGTTGTCGCCCGTGCGGAGGCGGATGCGGCCGCCGCGGAGGCAGATCGCATTCGTGCACAGCTTGCTGCGGAAAGTCGCCGAGTCGTTGAGAGTTTTTCGGCCAACCGCGACGCCTGGC
>JBATAQ010000328.1:0-2105 GCA_049661925.1 Dokdonella sp. | reverse complement strand
GAGAACAGGTCGACGGTGAGCACCTTCGCGGTCGGTCGTCGCGCTTGTGGCAGCGCATCCAGTGCGGCATCGCCACCCCAGCGCAAGCGGGCGAGGGCGCCTTCGAAACTCTCGATGACGCGGCCGTACAAGTCGTAGGCATCCACGCCCAGCCCGCGCTGGCCGAAGAACCAGGCCAACGGATCAGGACGTGCAAAGCGGGTGATGTTGAGGATGCCAACATCGACCGCGGACACGGTCACATACGCCTTCTTGCCAGCCAGTGCTGGCGCTTTGATTGTCGCGTCGAGATTGTTTTCCGGCTTCATCATCGTCGGCGCAGCGATCAAAACCTCCACCTTGCGATCCGCGCGATTCATCGGAATGAACGCCTCGCCTACCGCGCGTGCCGGCGTTACTTTTTCCACCGCCGAACCGCCGCGGAACACCAGCGCGGTCAGATAGACATCGTGGCGTTCCCAATCTTCGGTGACGGGAATTTCAATGGTCGTGTTCTTGCGTGCGTCGAAGTTTTGCGTGTAGAGCAGGTGATCGGATTCGACCAGGATCACGCCCGGCCCCGGTTGCGGTGCGGTGATGGTTACCTTCAACGTGTCGCCCGCGCGATAGCTTGGTTTGTCGAGGGCGAGCTTGACCTTGTCCGGGCGCGCTTCGCTGCCGCGGTTGTCGTCGTTCCAACTCCACCCTGCGTAGAACGGGAAGCGCGTGGTCAGTCCGGTTTCCGGGTCAAGCACATCGAGGCGATAGTTGCCCCATTCGACAGGCGCGGAGTAGCTGCCGGCCTTGTCCGCAGCGAGCGTCAGCATTTGCGTTGCGGAATCATCGTAGCGATCGATGTAGTTGAAATGCCAACCATTTTCGCTGTCGTGTACCCAGTTGTAGTCGCGACGCTCGCGCACCAGGGTCACCTTCAATGCCTGGCTTGCGACCAGTTCGCCCTTGCTGTTGGCACGGATGATTTCGAAGCCTGCCGATGCGTTCGAGCTCGCACCTTCCTTGGGATCGAACAAGGGTCGAATACCGACCAGCTCATTTGCCGGCCATACCGTGCGCTTGATCGTGCGGGTGACCGTTCGCCCACCGGTTTCATAAACGCTGCCGGAAACGATTGCCGCGATCGGCGTCGTCGGCTTTTCCTCAACGACAGTGATTGCCTGTGCGAAGTGACCCTTGTCATCGAGCTTCTCGTCGATGACATCCTTGGCTTCCTTGGACAAGGTCACGGTAGGGTCGCCGAAGAAGAAATCCTTCTTCGCATCGAGCGGATGCTGGTCGACCGCAACGGTCAGTCTCGCCGTGAAACGATTGCCCGATGCCGGTGCGCCGTACAGATAATCGCCTTGCACGGAAAGCTGCAAGGGCTGATCGGGTGTGAGCGTTTCCTGCGGGGTCGAAAGGTCCAGCTTCAAGCGCTCCGGCAGGAATTCCTCGATGCGGAAGGTCATGCCCTGCGTGGCTTCTTTCGCCGCCGGGTCGAGTCGGAATTCAACCTGCCAGCGCCCTGTTGGCGCGTCTTCGGGAATTGTCCGCGAGAAGTCGAAGTAGTTCAGATCCTGCGGATCGAGCTTGGCCTCTGCGTAGACACGACCATCGGGTTGCTTCAGCGTCACGAACAACGGCTGCGGTTTGATCGCGTTGCCATCGTGGTCGCGCAGCAATGCGGAAAGCCGCACCGTTTCTCCGGGTCGATAGAGGTCACGACCGGACCATGCAAACACATCGAACCACTGTTGCTTGCGGCCACTCACTGCAAAGTCGGACAAGTCCAGCGCGGGTTGGTTGAACGGCAGCAGCGACACATCCTTGCCGGATTTCGCGGTCAACACGTAAGCCGCATCCAGCTTCCAGCCGATCAGTGCGTTGCCTGATTCATCGGTGGTCGCATTGACCACGCTGTTGCCCTTGCGATCAACAATATTGAGTTCGACACCTTCCAACGGTTCGCCGCTTTTCAGCGATGCAGCGTGGACGAACAACTGATCGTTGTAGGCACGCGTGTGAATGCCGATGTCGCTGACGAAGAAGAAGGCCGTTTCGTGCTGGTCGTCGAAACTGCCGGCACGCTTCATCACGGCGAAATACAGACCGGGCTTTTCCAGTTCCGT
>JBATAQ010000327.1:0-1660 GCA_049661925.1 Dokdonella sp. | reverse complement strand
CGGCCAGTCTGACTTCGGCAACGCGCCTTGATCTGCGAGCAGACGAATCGGTGACGCCTGCGCGGACTTATTCAGGGCATCCCAAACGCTGATATAGGGCGTGGCGAACGTTGCCGCTGAGCGCCTCGCGATGCAGACGCCAGTCAGCGGGAACTGCCGGTGCCGCGTCGCCAGGCGATTCCAGGTAAATCCAGGCTGCGTCGGCGAGCGCACCACTGGTTTCAAGTTTTTCGGAAATCGCGGTCCAGGCATCGTTCGCGAACGGTGGGTCGACGAAGACCAGGTCGAACGGACCGTGTTCGTCGTTCAACCAACTCATCGCATCGCGCTGGACTACCTTGGCGTTCTCAACTTTCAGGCGGGCAAGCGTTGCCGTCAAGACGGCGGCGGCTTGCGGATCGCGCTCGACGAACGCGCAACTCATCGCGCCGCGGGAGATGGCCTCGATCCCGAGTGCGCCGGTCCCGGCATAAAGGTCGAGGCAGCGAATACCCACGATCACCGGTGCCAGCCAGTTGAACAGCGTCTCGCGTACGCGATCAGGAGTTGGCCGCAAGCCCGGCACGTCGACCACATCGATTTTTGAACCACGCAGGCTGCCCGCGACGATGCGGATGCGTCGCGGCGTACTGATTCCCGCATGAGGGCGTTTTGGCATGAATGACACTGTATCGGACAGGCGTGCTGACCACAGGTAAACGCGGTCGCGGTGGTAACATTGACGCCCGCATCTGGTCGCAAAATTTACCGCGAATGTTCAAGTTCTGGAAGAAGAAACCGAGCGGCGAAACGCCCATCGACGAGGAACGAGTCGAAGACGGTACGGTCGAGGCGGGCGAGATTGACAGTCCCCTGTTGACGGCTGACGCAGCCGGCCCGATGGACGAACTGGCAGCCCTGGTTGCCGAAGCGCAGGTGAGCGCGGCAGAGGTTGATGCCGATGCGCGGCAGTCCAGCGATAGCGATGAATCCGAGCATCGCGCTGCGGTCGAAGCGCTTTCCGACCCAACGCCGATTGCGGACGAGGGCCAGGCGCGCCGCAGTTGGCGCGAACGTCTCGGCGGCAATTCGTTTTCGCGCGGCCTTGGATCGCTGTTTGCCCGCAACCCGATACTCGACGACGACCTGCTCGACGAACTCGAAACGCTTTTAATCACTTCAGATGTCGGTGTCGCGGCGTCGACGGACCTGGTCGAGCGATTGCGCAGGCGCGTCGCTCATCGCGACTTCGCCGATGCCGATGCGCTGCTGGCGGCATTGCGTGCCGACTTGCTGGCATTGCTGCAACCAGTGGAGCAGCCGTTGCAGATTGCTGGTGCCAAACCTTTTGTGATACTGGTTGTCGGCGTGAACGGTGCCGGCAAGACGACCACGATCGGGAAATTGGCGCGACATCAGAAAGCTGCAGGCAAGTCCGTCGTACTTGCCGCGGGCGACACTTTTCGCGCCGCCGCCGTACAACAGCTGACCGCGTGGGGCGAACGCAACGAAATTCCTGTCATCGCGCAAGGCTCCGGCGCCGATTCCGCCAGCGTGATTTTCGATGCGCTGCAGACTGCCGGTTCGCGCGGCGCTGATTTGCTCATTGCCGATACTGCGGGTCGATTACACACGCAGACCGGCCTGATGGACGAGCTTTCCAAGATTCGTCGCGTGCTTG